>NZ_JAWOAR010000253.1:0-4607 GCF_046498435.1 Longimonas sp.
CGTTCGAGCAGGGGGTTGAGGTGGAAGCGGGTGTCGCGGTCGGCCGGCCGGTGGTGGTCCGCGATCAGGCCAGAAGTGTTAATCATTTATGCATACAGATGGGGACTACGAACGATCCGTAGTGCTCTGCCACAGGTCAATGGTTGGGGTAGTAGCACCTCTCTCAGGACGGGTTGTGCTATACATCTGATCGCTGTTGAACATACAGAAATGCTTGTTTATGCCCCCACACCGTCATCCCAGACGGAGCGGAGCGACGATCTGGGATCCATGCCCCAATGGAGAGATGCGTTAGCGGAGTGCGTTCGCCCTCAACCGGCGAATGGATTACTTCGTGCGTACCACAGGCATGACCTTCGGCCCTCGCTTCGCTCGGCCCCGGATCAGCGGCGCCAGGGGCGCCAGGGGCGCCGTGCCTGTCCTGAACTCGATTCAGGATCTGGATGACGGGCGTTGGGGGGCTGTGCGACTTCTGAACCTATAGCACAACCCGTTCTTAGAGCATATGTGTGTTATATAAACGCCAGCCGTCTACAGCGTAAACGAGAGCTTGCTGTACACATAGCGTCCGTTAAACCCAAAGGGCGATGCCGTGGAGTAAGGAAAGATCCCACCGAAGTTCTGGTCATCGGGCGTCAGGTCCGGATATACATCCGTCAGGTTACGCGCCCCAACCGAGAGCTTCAGGCGATCTTCGGCAAACCGGTAGCCCACTTCCGCATCCATCGTGGTTTTGGCAGACAGCGTAAAGTCGTCTTCGGGATCTACGTCGGGCACGAGAGTTTCGCCGTGGCGGGTGCCGCGTAGCAGAGCGGTGAACCCACCTCGTTCGTACTCAATGGAAACCTTTGCGGTGCTTGCGGGCCGTTCGCGCTCCAGTTCCAGCCGGGCCTCACGATCGAAGATGCTTTCGCCAAAGTCCTCGCCCAGTTCGCTGGGGGTGCGCACGCCGCTCGTCACCTCATTCCGGGTGAAGTTGTAGGCTCCACGGATGTACACCACCCCATCGTCGCCTACCGACGTTGTGTAGTTTGCTGTGAGGTCAAGCCCCCAGGTGCGGGTGTCAACGGCATTCGAGAAGATCTGCGCGCGCTGCACGTTGAAAATACCTTCGCTTTCCAGCAAGTCGACCAGTTCGTCGCCGCCGATATTCCCCGACAAGATGACGCGGTCATCGATCTCCGTGTAAAACAGATCCGTTGATACCGAGAGCTTGCTATTCGGGTTAACAGTAACCCCACCGCTTAGGCTGTACGACTTCTCTTCCTCCAGGTCGGGCACGCCCAGAGCGCGAGCCACGTCGCTTTCGTTATCGAAGAGGCCCACCTCAAACGGCACGTTGTCGATGAACGTGGTTGATATGCGTGAGAAGTGGCGCTGCGCCAGGTTTGGGGCGCGGAAGCCGGTGCTGGCCGAACCCCGGAAGATGAGTTCCTCCTGAGGTTCATAGCGCATCGCAATCTTCCCCGTCAGGGTCGAGCCAAAGTCGCTGTAGTCCTCAAAGCGCCCGGCCACGTTTACGAGCAGCGGCTCGAACAGGTCGGCCTCCAGGTCGGCATACACGCCCACGTTGGTGCGCGACTCGTCGACCGCATCGCTGGGACGAAAGCCCGGAAACACCTGCGAGCCGGGGGCGGCGCGTCCGCCGTTCTGGTTCTCTTTCACAGGGCCGTCAACCCAAGACGCCTCCTCGCCCGCCTCCACTTCGTACTGGTCGTAGCGCAGCAGGGCACCCACGGCCACGTTCAGCGGACTGGCCAGCCCCGCGTCCACTTCACGCGTCAGGTCAATCTGTCCAATGCTCTCGCGCGAGGACACCGTGCCAGCGAAAAAGTCGGTCTTGTCAGAGTCAGGGCCGAGCGTCACGTTCAACGAGTTGATGATATTGTACTCGTAGTTATTGCCGCCGGTCTGGCCGCTCACATCGTAGTTCCAGCGACCTATATCGCCTCGGAGGCCGGCGACTACCGAATGGTCAGCAATCTTCGAATCAAAGGTCGGCAAGAAGCCTTCCGGATAGATCTGCGGCCAGTTACGCCCGTCCAAGGCGCGGCGATAGAATCCCTTTCCGAAACCATCGCGGAAGCTATAGCCCCCAAAGGCATACGCCTCAATCTGCTCGCTTACCGGAATGGCGCCATTGGCCCACAGGTAGTAGTTGTCCGATTCGCCGTTTCCCCACTGATGATTGGGCTGGTCAATCGGGTTGTTCTTCGTTACGACCTCTTGCACCCCGTTGCCGGTCTGGTCGGCGACCTCATCGGCATCGCCCTCTTCGATCTGATCGCGCGGGTCAGCCCCAGCGCGGGTAGTTGGGTCGCGAAAGCGCAGTTCGCCAAACACGTTCAGGTAGCCCTCATCGCCCAGCGCCACGCCGTACGAACTGCTTAGCTTGTACGTGAGGCCATCGTTGTCGAAGTCGTCAGTAACGTGGCCGCCGTACTCTCCCCCAATCCGAAACGGGACAGGCTCCTCGTTCAGTTGCAGGTTCATAACGCCCGCAATAGCATCCGAACCGTACTGGGCTGCGGCTCCGTCGCGCAGAATCTCGACCGATCCGATTACGCTCGATGGAACCGCATTCAGGTCAACCGTGCTCGACCCTTTCTGCACGCCCGAACCCAGCCGGTTCACCAGCGCCGAGCGGTGGCGCCGCTTGCCGTTAATGAGCACCAGCGTGTGGTCGGGGCTTAAGCCGCGCAGCGTAAACGGACGCAGCGCATCCATGCCATCCGACACCGTCTGGCGCGGAAAGTTGATCGAGGGCGAAACCTGCTGCAGCATCACGCTCATTTCAGACGAGCCAGCCACATCCAGCTCTTCTGCAGAAAAGGCATCCACGGGTACAGCCATATCGCCCGCAGCGCGGCGTGCAGCTCGGGATCCCACCGAAACCGTAACCCCTTCGCCCCGCAGCGCCTGCGGTTCCAGAGCAATCGTTTCGGTGTACGAGGCACCTGCCTCTACCGTCAAGGTGCGCTCTTCTGCACGGTAGCCCACAAACGAGACGCGAAGCGTGTACGTGCCCGGCTGAATGCCCGTAATCTCATACGAGCCATCAGACTCGGCAGAGGCACCGTAGGATTGACCGTTTTCCAGAACGACATTAGCGCCCGGAAGCGTCTCCTCGGTATCCTGATCTTGAATGGTACCCGAAAGGGTCGCAGTGTTTTGTGCCTGCACAAGCGAGGCCGGCAGCACGCTGGCAGCCAAGGCAAGCATAAAAATGAAAAAAGTAGCGCGCTGTATCATGGTGATAGGCGGGTTAAGGAAACAAATCGCGGAGGACGAACGACACCGGCAATCTACATTCAACAACGAGCGCTGCAAGGGGCATCGTTACGCCACAGAGGCGTTGTACACGTGTTATGCAGGCGCGTCGCAGGGTCTAATGTGCAGTCCAACCAGCACACAAAACGCATGAGAACAGGTGGACACAAGACGCGCAAGGCGTATTCGAACGAGGGCATCTCAGAACATCGCGGCGTGCCACACGCCGACCCGTTACGCGGCCCGATGAAGGTGATGCTTTCAACCCATAGGGATGAATGTTAGATGAGCATCATCCCATAGCGCTATTTAGGCTACGGTCCTGTGAGGAAAATGTCAAGATTGAAACGTCACAAACTGGTACATCGCCTGCTGTTTTCGTAGGTGCGAGGAAAACACTGTTATACCTGCGGTACCCCTGGATATGCACGTCGTACGCCAAAAGAAGAAAATGATACAGGGGAAAGCCACACACCGCGCCCGCCCCGATACCATTCGCAGTATCCCCGCCCGGTCCCCGCCGCACCATGCAGGGACCGGGAGTGCCCGAGGAGCAGCTTACCGCACCACCGTCACCCTCTGCGTGTCGACGGGTCCGCCTTCGGTCTCCATCCGCAAAAAGTACGTGCCGCTGGCCAGATTACTCACGTCAAGCGGCGCCTCCGTGCGGCCTTCCGCATCGGTGTCGACCACCGTCTGCACGCGCCGCCCGAGCATGTCGTAGAGCACGATGCGCACGGGCTGCTGATCCGGAACCGCATACCGCACCGTGGCCTGGCTGCGCGTCGGGTTCGGGTACGTGGGGAGCAGCTCCGCCTCGGTGACCCGCCGCCCAATCGTCACGTCTTCCATCTTCGGTCTATGTGAATCACTATGGGAGGGAAGAGGCACGTTACCAAAGAGATGAACCGACAAACAAAGCTCTTGTCTCAAAATACTGAACAGACTGAATTCTGGGGGCGTTATCTAAACGATAATCATGCCGCAACCCGTCTTAGGACTGATGAACCTGGGTTTCTATTTAGCCGAAATTGCCGTCTATTACTTATCTTCAATGGTATCCGCTCCCAACCACATGGAACAGATGCAAATAGACGGGGCGGCGAGAGTGCGGCGCATCGAGCCATTGCTCAGGCGGGTCGGTACAATATCGCCAATCCATCACAAGTGCGCATTTATCTCGACCTGGAAGGGTGGAGATTGGCGCCTGGTTTTCTGGAAGGCTGGTGGCAGGTGATGTATGCATCTCCATATGCCGGGGCAGGTGGACTTTATGGGCGAGGGGCCGAGCAAGCTCTACCACGGCAGGATAGCCATCTTAGGGACCTAAGTCGTCG
>NZ_JAWOAR010000326.1:0-4746 GCF_046498435.1 Longimonas sp.
CGCGCTGATCTCACCAGTCCGATAGCGCAATAGCAAGGTGTCAAACTGTCCACGCGCTTCTGCGAATCGGGCTGGATCCAGCGCTCTTCACCGAAGGATCGTGCCACACGTGCAGGAGCGGCGTTGAGATCCTTCCCACCCCGACGGTCGTCGTGGGTCAGGATGACGTTGAGGTGTGAGGTAAAGCAGCAGGCCCTCAACCGCTCCCCTAAAGAGGGGAACTGTAGCGCCAGTGACTGAGGGGGGGGGATAGACTGGAGCCAACGGTCTCCCGTTGGCTCAGCAAATGAAGGCTCCTGCGTTTCCCACGCGACAGCGATACCGAAGGGGGGTACCGTGGGGTACGCCAGAAACGCAGACGGGACCGCTTGCGTCCCCGGCTATCTGGAACAAGTCGCTAAACACATCCCCCCTCCTCTGAGAACGGGTTGTGCTATAGGTTCAGAAGTCGCACAGCCCACCCAACGCCCGTCATCCAGATCCTGAATCGAGTTCAGGACAGGCAAGGCGCCCCTGGCGCCGCTGATCCGGGATCCATTCGCCGTTTGAGGGCGAACTCACTCCGCTAACGTATCCCTCCATTGGGGCATGGATCCCAGATCGTCGCTCCGCTCCGTCTGGGATGACGGTGTGAGGGCATAAAAAAGCATTTCTGTATGTTCAACAGCGATCAGATGTATAGCACAACGCATACTCAGAAATGGCGGGGCCCGTTGAACGCAGAGCCCCCGAATCGGACAACTGTGGTATACCACATTCGCCCGACCGGGAGCGTCACGGATTCTCTACTGGGGATGATCTGCCGGGCGCTACTCTACATCGCCCACCACGAAAGAGACCTCATCGCCAGGCGAGATCGTTTCGGTCTCATGAAAAACCGTGCTGAGCTCGGGGTTCAAGCCGTCTGGATCGCTGGTGGCACTCTCCCCAACCCGAATGATAGCAGGAGCATCTTCGATGCGGCCATCAACTTCAACGCCTACAACCGTTCGTCCTGCGTCTGAAGTCTCAACGGGACTACTGCCTCCGCCAATACCTGATGTACTGCTGTCCTCGCGATCGCATTCGCCATCGTCATAGCAGATGGTGATATGGTAGTTATTGTCCATTGTATTCAGCGACGTGGTACCCTCGCCCGCGGCCTCCAGCTCAACGACAATGGGATTGGTGGCTGCGCTTATTCCATCGTCTTCCTCCGAGCTTGTCGGATCGTCGTCGCAGCCGCTTCCTGCAATCATGACTGCCATGGCCATGACGAGAATAGAGACCGCGCGACGCCACGAAGCCTGTTTGTCTTGCATAATGGTGTTCATGGTGATGCAAACTACAATTCAAAATTGCAACGAGTTTGCCCCACGAGGCAATAGTAGTAGCCCCGTGGAGCCGGTCGAATTCGAATAATGGTCTGCATTTAACCATGCGAAACACGTTCGGCGACCCGGACAGGATGCCCTTACCAGGCTCAAAGCCTGTTTGGGATTTGGTTTGAAGGCGCGAGCGGGCGCGGTTTGTATGCTATTCCGTGTCCCCTTTCTTCTGTCTTTTTCTGCCGCTGGGGGAAAAGGGTGTACTGGGAGATGTATGATGCGATAGGTCGCTGAATACGTGACGAGAGCCTCAACTTACGCGATGCTGCTCCCCCTCGGAAGCCGCCGAATATGTTGCGGCGCGGTATGCAACGTGGGGCCCATTGAACCCTTCGTCTTTCTCCTGCATCTGTCTTGTCGCGCCCCGTGCAAGGCCCCTGACACGGAGCGTGCCTCGCAGGACATCAGCGCTCGGATGGTTCAAGAGATGCTTGGGCATGCCTCCAGTGCCCTGGAAGATGCCGTTGAACAGACGTTTAGGGGATGTGGAGGGCGCTGCAATAGTACCCGAGGTGGGACTCGAACCCACACGGTGCACAAGCACCAAATTTGTGGGCGCTGTGGGACGATTCTCGAAAACTCGGTTCATGCAATGGTTCATGCAATGCCCGATTTACCCCCTTTTTGTAGGGGGTTGTGGGGCGTTTTCATTGCGGTGCGTATCGCTGCGTTTGGGGCCGTCCTGTGCCCGGTTGTGCACGGCTTGAGTTGGAACTGTCGGGGTGCGTTTTCGGTCTAAAACAACATGAAGCTGCGGGGCATCTCATGCGACTACGTGTGAGCCTTGCCGCCTGCTGACGCCGCTTAGTGCGATGCACGGTGCCTGCTCTCGTCCAAGAGCGACGGAGACGGATGCGGTGCGGATGCACGGCCCTTGCGAGTTGGTGGGCACGCTGTCGGACAGACTGCGCCGTGACCGCTGTGTGACTGCACACGTTGCTGCTGCTGGCCAGTTGGATCGCCCTTGCGGTGCTTTTGCTTGTGACAGGCTGCGCCTCGGAGCAAGAGTCTTCGGATCCAGCATGGTCGGAGTTCGAGGGGATCGGTGAGGGGCGTACTTACTCCGGCGCGGGTCCCGAAACAGGCGAAGAAAAATGGCGCTTCAAGACTGAAGATCGGGTATTTTCTTCTCCGGCGATACACGAGGGCACCGTCTACGTTGGGAGCCTTGACGGCCACCTCTATGCGATTGAGTAATCCCGTGCGCGCTGGGGCATAGCCTGGGACACGTGTGATCCTCCACCTCCTCAACCTGCCGCTGTAGCCAATTGTAACGATTCCCTGCCCCGCATTGTGGGCGCTTTCCGGCACGTCACTGCACAACAAATACTTGTGTGAGTTGTGGTTCATAACTCACAAATCAAAAGCGACAAACGACTGGATCACAAGAGGTTACACCAAATAGCAGGGGGCACATTAGCCAAAACTTACAACCTCTTGCGCCAATGACTGACGCTTGGAAAGACGCTGTAGAAGATCGGGACTCGGATGCGCACATCCGCGTCGAGCCGCTGGTTGAACCCGACGGATCGCCCTTGTTCATCCTGCACACCGATGGCGGTCCGTTCGTGATGGGCGTGTCGGGCATTGCCCGTATCCCAATGGGCGAGGTGCTGGCCATACGAGAGGAATGCACGCCGCTGAATACGCCGTCGCCTGTGTCGGATGGGCTACCTGATGGCGAGTTTGCCACGTACGTCTACGACGCCACCACGGGCCACCACAAAGAGGTGATCGGGGCCGACGGTGGGCCGTTGCCTGCGTGATGTGCTGCGCTCCATCCTGCCCCTCCTCCGCGCCCTCACTGGACGCAAACTGTCTGGTGGGGGCTTTCTCATGTGTGCACACAACGTCTATACGGAACCGCATAAACACTACTTCTATACGAGCATATCCTTTTTGGTGATAGATCTATCTTCCATCATGCTGCGATGCCCACTGCCTTTCGCGAAGGCCCGTACCGATTTCATTTCTACAGCTCTGATTGCAATGAACCGATGCATGTTCATGTACAGCGCGACCGCAACGAGGCAAAGTTTTGGTTAGACCCAATAGAGATTGCCCACAACTACGGGTTTGCAGGACACGAACTGCGCAAGATAAGGAAGATGATCCGTGCTCAGAAGTCGATGATTGCCGATGCTTGGTATGAACACTGCGGACACCACTGACCGACCCTCCAACGATCCATCGTCCAAGAATGCTATGGATGCCCCGATGCCTGATGCCTCCGAACGAATTCGAGATGTACGTGTGGTCAATCCGACCGACGACATAGAAGGCCACATCACGTTTGAACTTATGGATGGCCGTGTGGTGAGCATACCGCTTTCGTGGAGTTGGCGACTCCAAGAGGCTACCCCTGAAGAGCGCCAGAACTTTGAGATCAGTCCCAGTGGCTACGGTGTGCACTGGCCCGATGTGGATGAAGACCTAAGCGCCCGTGGTGCACTACGCGGCACACCGGCTCCACGGCCGGGTACGGCTCCTTCGCCTCATACGCCTGGCGACTGGTCGGCCCCTCGTATCAAAGCACTGCGGAACCGTCTCGGGCTCTCGCAAGCCGCATTCGGCAAGCGGATGGGCGTTCGTCAGGCCACCGTTTCAGATTGGGAAACGGGGAAGCAAGAGCCGTCTCGGATGGCTTGTCGTCTGCTGGATCGGATCGCGGGCGCTACTGATGGTGCCTATGAGCAGGTTGCTGCATAGCATCACAGTGCAGAAGTGTTGTCCGATAATGCGTCTTTATCGGAGACTGACACAGGGCCGAATCGGACCAGCGGACCGACACACGGCAGGGCTACCGCAACGATTCGTATGAGCGGCAGCTCACCACACGGGTCGGAACGATTAACCTGGAGGTCCCCCGAGATCGGGACGGCACGGCCCTGCGTGCAGAGCGCCTTACACGGGGCTTCAAGCGGATGGTGCGCGGGGCAAAACTCAAGGGAAGGGACGATCTGCATTTCCACAGCTTGCGGCACACCTGCGGCGCGTGATGGGAAGGGCGCTGCGGGGGGGATGCGCCTACGATCTGCGGGGGGGATTTGCTTAGAGCCCCCGCAATATTGCTTTTCCCCACGTTTCTGCGCGTATTGCTGCGGATGCGGGGCTGGGCCACAACGCCGCGTTCATCGCCCCCAAACCCGCCTTAGACGCGCTGAACAGGGGGTTGGAGGGATGTTTGATAGTACCCGAGGTGGGACTCGAACCCACACGGTGCACAAGCACCAACGGATTTTAAGTCCGTTGCGTCTGCCGATTCCGCCACTCGGGCATTGAGAGATATGCAGAAGGGCTCGCCAAAGACAATCCGCATCCCGATACCCATGCATTCCGATGGGGTTTCGGAGAGTACTTGCTCTTGAAAACTCGGCCC
>NZ_JAWOAR010000078.1:0-9174 GCF_046498435.1 Longimonas sp.
ACGCAAGGCGGGAAAGGTAGAGTGGTATGAATATTAAAGCACAACTGGCCATGGTTTTGAATTTGGACAAGTGTATCGGATGCCATACCTGCACCGCCGTTGCTACGGGCGCGGGGTGGCCATCAGGTGGGGACCGGCGAGCAGGTAGAGCGAATCGCGGGAGGCGGCGACCGATTGCAGCGCGTTGGCAGCGTCGGGCCAGTGCCAGTGGCGGCGCGGTGCGTACGTATCGGCATCAACCAGTGTGATACCCCGTGGCTGCACGAGCCCTACGGCCCGCCCTACGGCAAAGCCGCTTACAAAGCCGCCGTCTGCATGGACGCTTATGGTGGGGTGCGCAACGATGCTGCCCAGCGCGTCGGTGATGAGCACGCGGGGCCGCTCGGCTTCGAGCACCCACAGGTCGCCGGTGGGGCTGCGCACGATTGCATGCGGCTGCCAGCGGTCCAGGGGCACGTCGAATGGGGCAAGGCGGCGCAGCACGGTGCGGTCGCCGTTGAGGTACCAGAGGGCATCGGCATCGGATTCGAGGACGACGAGCCCGGACCCGGGAGCCGATTGCACCGCGGTGGGGCGTCCGCTGCCGGTGGAGGCGGCGTCGTTGCGGCTGGGGCGATAGGTGGCGGCGGGCGGCTCGTTGCGATGCGAAAGGGCGATCACCTCCAGCGCGCGCCCGTCGGTGGTGAGGCGCTGGATACGTCCGTTGCCGGTGTCGGCGATAAGGAGCACTTGGCCGTTGGTGGGGTCAAGCTCTGCCGGACGCCGAAACTGCCCGGCGCGTGTGCCGTGTCCCCCTATGGTGCGTTGTACCGTGCGTGTGGGTCCGAGCACGTGCAACTGGTGCTGATTGGGTTCGAGCACGTAGAGGCGCTCGCGCGCATCGCGGCGTACGGTGGTGGGGGCGTCGAAGGTGGCGAGTGTGTCGATGGCCTCAAGACGAATGTGCAGGGTGTCGGCCCCGCGTGGCAGCGGCTCGGGGAGCGGGCTGGATGCGTGGGCGGCGGGCCACACCAGCATCGCTACAAGCAGTGCGCTCATGAAGATGGCGGTTCCCCTCAACCCAGCCACGACGCTGCGTATCCCTCTAAAAAACAGGGTGTAAGTCTGGCACATGTGTACGCAAGGGAGTCGTCAAGTGTGTTTCGTTTTGCTCATAGCACGTTGCCTGGTTCGCATCCAGTGTGAGTTGTGCACCTGACCTGAGGTCTTATCATCTCCTGAAGAGAGCGGGGCCGAGCCCCTGAACGGCATCGTCACGAGGCGGAGCCTCGCGACGAGATGGCAAAGCATGAGGATTCGAAATCAGGCGGCCATGAGGCCACTCTGGGCGATGTCGCGGCGCAGGGTTTTGCCATCGAACTGAATGGCATCGGCCCCGTCGTAGGCGCGTTCGACGGCGGTTTCGAGATCGGGCGCGGTGGCTACGACGCAGAGCACGCGTCCGCCATCGGTGACGAGCGTGCCGTTGTCGGTGCGGCGCGTGCCCGCGTGGATGACGTGCACACCCGGCATCCGCTCGGCCTGGTCGATGCCGTCGATGGGCAGGCCGGTGTCGTACTGGTGCGGGTAGCCCTGCGAGGCCAGCACCACGCCGACGCACGATTGTGCGCTGGCGCGGACCTGTACGCCTGCAAGCGTCTGTTCGGCAACGGATTGGAAGAGCGTGGCGAGGTCGTTGTCGAGCAGGGGCAGCACTACTTGCGCTTCGGGGTCGCCCCAGCGGCAGTTGTATTCGACGACTTTGGGGCCGCTATCGGTGAGCATGAGCCCGACGTACAGCACGCCCTGGTACGGCGTGCCGTCTTCGCTCATGCCTTTGAGCGTGGGTTCGACGATGGTGCGGCATACGGCGGTGAGGGTGGCGCCGTCTACGAGCGGGGTGGGCGCGTAGGCCCCCATGCCGCCGGTGTTGGGGCCGGTGCCGCCTTCGCCAATGGCCTTGTGGTCTTGCGAGGGCGGGCAGACGACATACTTCTCGCCGTCGGTAAGCACGAACACGCTGGCTTCCTGGCCCTCCATAAACGCTTCGATGACGACCTGATCGCCCGCTGCGCCGAAGTCGCGGGCGTCGACGATGCGGTCGAGGGCGTCGTGGGCCTCCTCGCGAGTGGTGCAGACGAGTGCGCCCTTGCCGCCCGCCAGTCCGCTGGCTTTGACGACCACCGGCACGGGCTGGTCGTTGATGTAGGCGTGGGCGTCGTCGGCCTCGTTGGCGGCAAACGTGCGAAACGCTGCGGTGGGAATGTCGTGCTCCGCCATGAACGCTTTGGCGAAGGCTTTGCTGCCCTCAAGCCGGGCGGCAGCGGCGCTCGGACCCATGACCGGATGTCCGGCGGCGCGCAGGTGGTCGGCCAACCCGTTTACGAGCGGCGCTTCAGGGCCAATGATGGTGTAGTCGATGTCGTGGGTGCTGATGGCCTTGGCCACGGCATCGTGATCGGCGGGGTCGAGATCCAGATTTGTGCCGGCGTGGGCGGTGCCGGGGTTCCCGGGGGCAGCAACGACGCCGTTGCACGAGGGGCTATCGGCCAGTGCACGGCAGAGCGCATGCTCGCGCCCGCCGCTTCCAATGACAAGAACGCGCATGGAACGAGGCTTTTGATGAAAGTAACACAATGCGGTGCGTTCAATTTGCTAATATAAGAGCACGCGTGCATTTGTGCAGGGGCTGCCCCCCACACGCGGTTGAAGTTCTCTGAATATGTGCTGGTATGCCTGTGCGTACATACGTTGTTGCAGTACTTGTGGTCGGGTGGATGTGGAGCAGCGGCGTTTACCCGCCGGTGCATGCGCAATCTGCCGAGGAGGATGCAGATGAGGAGGCGGCGTCGGTCTGGGTGAACCCACGGCCCTATCCCGCCAATTTCTGGGGGCCGCGTACCGGCATCGGACTCGGTGCGGGGCTCTCGGTGCACAACCTGGGGCGAGATGGAAGCCGGGGCCTCGTTACGGCGCTGGTTGGGCGCTATCAGCAGGTGGGCACGGTGGCGTGGACGCCGCAGTGGAGCCACCGGAAGCCGGGCTTTACGGTGCTGGAGGGCCGCGCCTTTCACACCAAACGCGACTGGTTCTATGGCGTGGGGCCCTTTCCGCACGACGATACGCGCCTCGAACTGCATCGCACCCAATTGCGCGGCGGTGTGCGCGGACGCTATCTGCCGTTTGGCACCGATGCACTGCGGCTGCATGCGCAGGTGCATGTGGTACACGATCGCCTCTACGATCAGCAGAACGATGACGACGACGCTTTTCGGCAGTTGGATGCGCGGTCGCAGCTCTACCTGCAAGCATTTGGGCGCACCCGCACCGGCGATGTTCGCACCCGCAGCCTGACGGGGGTGCGTCCGCAACTCGGTCTCTCGTACGACACGCGCGACCGGGAGCACGGGCCGCGCCGCGGGCTGCTGGTGCACGGGCAGACGGGGCGCTATTTGGATGTGGAAGGCGGCGCGTCGTTCTGGACGCACGAAGCTGATTTGGCAGGACACGTGCCCCTTGCAGCGGCGCACACGATCGACCTGACGGCCCACGCCCGCATCGCACGCAGCACGACCGACCAACCCATCCCGCCGATGTATCTCTCGGCGCTTGACGCTTTTCGGATGCCGGGCGTAGCTCGTGGACGCTTTGCCGACCGCGACCGTGTGCTTCTGGGGGCGCGCTACCGCGTGCTGTGGCGCAATCTGGCCAATATGGTAACGGTAGAGCCCTACGTTGGAGGACACGCCGGGGCGGTCTACACCGATGTCTTTGAACAAGGTACGCTTGATGCGACCATTGAACGCACACCGCGTCCCACCACCAATGTGCCCCTGCGTCTGAGCGCTCATGTGGGACTGCGTATCGCGCCGCGTTTTCGAGATTCAACGTGGATCGACATGGCCGTGGGCCTGGGTCCCGATGGGGTGACCGGGGTGCGCCTTGCGTTTACGCCGACGTTTCATCATCGGCGCCCCGATCATCACAACGACCGGTGGTAGCCGGGCCGATGCTGGGGACACGTGCTCCTGACAGCTGCATCCCTTCCTTTCACGCTTCTGCTCGTATCGATACCATTGCCCATGCCCGACATGCCGTATGCGCGTCCGTATGAAACCGGCTGGTCGTCGGCCCAGCGTCCGGCGGCCCAGGCGTTTTGGAACTGGCACGACGCGCTGGCGGAGGCTCCGGCGCTCCCCGAGGCACGCATTGAAGCGGCGTATGAGCAGGTGCAGGCGGGAGAGCCGATCCGGATGGTGCCCCGCGAGGTGAGCACCGCCGCGTACGAAGCGTGCACCCGTCATAACTTGAACCGCGACTACCTGGCGGCCCAGGTGCGCGCGCTTCCGCAGCACGCCCCGCCCGCCCGGTACGACACCGGTGCCGACCTGAAGCGCTTCGTCGGCCGCTGGATCGTACCGCACGGGCGTCTGCTGGCGGGGCTGGTGCCGGGCATGAAGCGGCTTAAGCGCGCTACCGATCACCTGAGCCGTGGCTTCTTCTACACAGCGACTGTAGTCCATCTCCCCGCGCATCTGGAGGCCGACCGCCTGTACCTGCCGCAAGAGGACCTGCGCCACGAAGACCTGTCGCTGCATGCGCTCCGCCAGGGCACCGTCACCGAACCCGTGCGCAAAGTGCTGTGGAAGCAGATGATCCGCGCCCGCGATGCCCTGGCACGCGGCCACACGGCGCTCACCCGACTGACGTGGCGAGCCAAGTGGCGCCTCAAGTTCTGGTGGATCGGTGCGTTGGAGCTGCTCAACGAGGTGGAGCGCCGCGACTTCGACGTGTGGAGCGCACCTGTTACCCTCAACCGCTGGCGCACCGCCCAGGTGTATCTGCAAACCTACATCGGACGCGCAACGGCCCGGATGTCGTGATGTAGGCTGTTGCAGGTTAGGCGTGAGAGGCTCCCATCTCCATGGTGCGCAGTTTCGCATCAACAGACCCAGACTGCACCAATGAACTATCACGTGAGCCGGTAGTCGCTAATCCTGACGGAGTCGGAGTTATCATAGCAAGAATAGCTTCCGGATTAGCGGCGCCTTGTCCGAGATGACTGTCTGGGGATCATCTACCATTTAACCGCTATCTACCGACGTTACAGTTCAGGCCTGTGTCGTGTCAACCACTCGCAGTCGCCTCGAACAGCCCATCACGGCGCGCGGTGAATGTGGCGAGGTGCTGCTTATCATGCTTATGCACGTGAAGCTCCAAATCCCCACCCTCATCATGGATGGAATCAAGCTGTACCTAATCGTCAGAGAACTTCAGGTCGCCCCCGAGCGAATCATCGCCTTCCTGAAAAAGAACGGCCACGGCGAGAGCATCGCAGGCAGGGGCGCGGATGCCGAAGTCACAGACGACGCCTACCAGGCCCTGCGTACACATTTCGGACGCGGTCGAGATCGCTCCAAGCCGTCTGCGAACAGGCCAACGACATCGGGGCGTACGCCATCTCGTCACAAGCACTCCTCAGACGTCCTGACGCCCACCTCTGGCTCGCCCAACGCATCCACGAGCCTGAAAGAAAAGGCGCTCCAGTATCTTCGGCAAGGACTCGACACCCCCGCCGCGACCTTCCGAGATGGCCAGTGGAAAGCCATTCGCGACGTCGTGAAAGACAGCAAGACCGTGCTGCTGGTCCGCCGAACCGGATGGGGCAAGAGCATGGTCTACTTTCTGGCAACGCGGCTGCTGCGTGATCAGGGCGCAGGGCCCACGCTCTTGATCTCCCCGCTTCTTGCTCTGATGCGCAACCAGATTGAAGCGGCAGAGCGCATCGGCATTAACGCTGCCACGATCAACTCCTCAAACACCGAGGATTGGGATCGGATTGAGCGCAAGATCCACGACGGCGCTATCGACGTGCTGCTGATTTCACCGGAGCGTCTCTCCAACGAAAGCTTTCGGCGCAGCGTGTTGGATCGGATAGCCGACCGGGTGGGGCTCTTCGTGGTAGACGAGGCCCACTGTATCTCCGACTGGGGGCATGACTTTCGCCCCGACTACCAGCGCATCACCCGTATCTTGCAGGCCATGCCGGGCAATGTGCCGGTGCTGGCAACAACGGCCACGGCAAACGACCGCGTTGTGGACGACGTCGTTCAGCAGATTGGGCCCGACATGAACGTGTCGCGCGGTCCGCTGGCGCGTTCAAGCCTGCGGCTTCAGAACATCAAGATGCAGAGTCCAACCGACCGGATGGCCTGGCTGGCCGAGCACGTGCCCACCCTTTCTGGAAGCGGGATCATCTACACGCTTACCGTGCGTGACGCGCAGAATATTGCAGACTGGCTGCAATCACAGGGCGTCAATGTGCGGGCCTACTCAGGGCGCTGCAACAACGAGACGCGCCAGGAACTGGAACAGGCCCTTCTCAACAACGAGGTGAAAGCCCTCGTGGCCACGGTGGCACTCGGCATGGGCTTCGACAAGCCCGACCTCGGCTTTGTGATCCACTACCAGCGCCCTGGGTCGGTTGTGCATTACTACCAGCAAGTGGGGCGTGCCGGGCGCGACGGCAATACCGCATATGGGGTACTGCTCCACGGCAACGAAGACGACGACATCATTGACTACTTCATCCGCAGTTCCTTTCCAGTAGAAGCCAACGTGCACCGGGTGCTCGACGCCCTTGATGATGCACAGGATGGCCTGAAAGTGCGAGGCATTGAGCAACAGGTCAACATGAAGCAGAGCGACATTCGCCAGGTTCTGAAGTTTCTTTCCGTGCAAGGGCAATCGCCTGTGGAAAAGAGCGGCTCGCGCTGGTATCGAACACCCGTCTCCTACGCCCCCGACCGGGAGAAGGTAAAAGCGATCAAGGCCATCCGCCGTGCAGAGCAGGAGGAGATGCAGCGGTACATGGAGCACGACGGGTGCCTGATGGCGTTCTTGCAGTCTGCGCTGGACGACCCCCACGCCTCCCCCTGTGGACTCTGTGCCGGATGTGTGGGCGATCCCTTGATTCCGGAGCAAACGCCTCAAGATGTGGCCCAAGCCGCCGCGACGTTCCTGCGACGAAGCGAGATGCCGATCAAGCCTCGAAAGCGGTGGCCCTACACCGATTCCCTGTCGTCGTACGGCTGGAAAAGCACCATGGCCAACGATGTACGAGCCGAGGAAGGACGCGCGCTATCCGTTTGGGGCGATGCCGGCTGGGGCCAGATGGTCAAAGAGGGCAAATACGAGAACGGACGGTTCAGTGACCGCCTGGTGCAAGCAGCTAAAAACATGATCCAGCAGCGATGGAAGCCCACCCCGATGCCCGAATGGGTGACCTGCGTGCCCTCAAATAACCGTCCGGAGCTGGTCCCCGACTATGCAGCGCGCCTGGCCCAGGCGCTGAACCTCCCGTTCGTTGCATGCGTTCGGAAAGTCAAGGCAAATCGCCCCCAAAAGCAGATGGAGAACAGCGAGCAGCAGACCAGCAATCTCAATGGTGTGTTCGCCGTTGATGACAGCCAGGTGCATGCAGGCCCGGTCCTCCTCGTTGACGACACGGTCGACTCGCGTTGGACCCTGACGATCACAGCGGCCCTCCTGAAAGAGGCCGGGGCTGGTCCCGTCTACCCATTTGCCCTCGCCAAGACCACCCCGACATCCGTGTAGTTTGATGACCGACCGCTCCCATATGCTTGATCCTGATGCAAAGGCGATCCTTCTGCTTTGCGGGCACTTCGGCTCCCACGATGATAGCTCGGTGAAGCCCCTCACGCGTAACCAGTACAACAAGGTGGCCAACTGGCTAAACAACCAGGGCATGCGTCCCCAGAACCTTCTTGAAGAGGACGGGCGCAGCCAGCTCTCCGTGTTTGGGGAAAGCGGAACGCTCACCGAAGAACGCTTGCAGGCGCTTCTACAGCGAGGCACGGCGCTGGCGTTGGCTGTTGAGCATTGGACCAACAAAGGCGGGTGGATCCTCGCTCGCTCCGATGAAGACTACCCCAAACGCCTACGCCGCCGACTGCGCCACCTGGCGCCCCCCATTCTCTACGGCGTCGGCGATACGAAGCTACTGGAGTATGGCGGAGTCAGTATGGTGGGGTCAAGAGACTCCAGCGACGAAGCCCTTACCTTCGTTCGCGAACTGGCCACGAAGTGCGCACACGAGGGCGTCTCTGTGGTCTCTGGGGGCGCCCGTGGCGTAGACAAGATGTCGATGGACTCGGCCCTGGATGCAGAAGGATTGGTCGTAGGTGCTCTGGCGAACGGACTGGCACGAACCGCTCGCAAGAAGAAATACCGGAATGCGATCGCCGAAGACCGGCTCACGCTGATTTCTGCGTACCACCCCCATTCCCGATTCGCTGTCTGGAAAGCGATGGGACGCAATAAGCACATCTACACCCTTGGCGATCGCACTGTTGTCGCGCATTCCGCGGCGGGAAGTGGCGGGACGTGGGCTGGTGCGACCGAAAACCTCAAGCACGGATGGGTCCCAATGTTCGTTTACGCGACCGCTCCGGTGCCGGAAGGAAACCGCAAGCTAATCAAGAAGGGAGGACATTCCATTGACGAACGCATTCTGCACGAGGATGTGAGTATCAAAGCCTGGTTGGCGGGGGACGCGTCGCTTGAAGAGAAGCGAGCCATGTCTGATGGAGCGCCTTCCCCCGACGATGCACACGATGAGAGAGATTCTGAAGATGAGCCTTCCTCTACCGTTTTGTTCGAACGGGTTTGGCCCGCCATTCGTCCGCTTCTGAAGGAGCGTTGCAGCGCGAAAGAGGTGCGCGACCATTTCGACGACCTTCGGCTCAGTCAGGCTCGTGATTGGTTGATGATGGCTGTTGAGCGCGGTCTTGCAACACGCGAAGAGAGCCCCGTTCGGTACGTGCTGCCGGCGGAAGAGCCAGATGCGGCCTCATCTTCCTTGAAGAGCGATTCGGGCATGGTAAAGCAGGAAGATGGGTTGAGAAATACCCCGCCTGAGGTGAGCCGCACCAATCCCGGACTGTTCGACGCTGCGTCCGAAGAGCAGTGAAGTCTGCTGTACAAGATGAGGTTATGAGATTAATCAGCAGGACGGGCACCGGCGGTGCCGGTAGCATTCGGCACAAGTTACCCGGCTATGGGTTTCCTTCCCCCGGAATCCTAAGTAGACCTAAAAAAGTATCTTAGCAATGATGGCTATTCGTACGAGTCGTCACCGTCGCTGGTGGTGCTCACTCCCACGGGTAGTCGCCC
>NZ_JAWOAR010000198.1:0-6199 GCF_046498435.1 Longimonas sp.
CCGTGATCATCGCCGTCTCAACTTGCACGGACTATTGATACCTCAAAGGTGCGATTAAAGGCCAAAAAACAAAAGCCTCGTAGATGCTTTTCCGAAGATTTCAATACCTCAAAGGTGCGATTAAAGGTGGGGGTATCGCATTATGCGAGAGAAAGCATACGCTATTTCAATACCTCAAAGGTGCGATTAAAGGCGGTGCCCCAACACACATACGATGGAACTGCGTACGATTTCAATACCTCAAAGGTGCGATTAAAGGCCTGATGGAATATGCACATCAGCCAGCTTAGATGCAAATGAGCGGCGATTTGGCGATGATTGGGCGCGCCCGATGTCGTCACCCTCCGGTCGTGCACAACCCCCCCGGGGTCTGACGACATCCGCTAACTCCCTGATCCTACACATTGTATCCATAAAAATTAGGATGTGGCACGGTGGTTGTGGAGGGCGTTTTCCCGAAAACAAGCAGAGGCCGACGACAAAACGGCCTTCAGCGGCGCTGTGGGCCGGCAGGGCAATTGCATCTTCAGGATGATATTGTGCTGCGCTTTGCCAGGGCCTGCTCTTTACCGTCATGCTTTCCTTTAAATGCCTGCTGTCTCGCCACGTCCAATCAGAGCGTGGCCTTCCAAAGGACCCTCTGGAGACGCCGTCTTCAAGACGTAGGCGAAGGCGGCACTACGCTTGTCCGCGCTTGTCCGCTGTGGTTGTGCGTTGTGCACGGGGGCGCTGAGATCCTTCCGCCGCTGCGCTCTGTCAGGATGACGGAGAAGGGGGGATCGTGATGGTCTTTTGTGCATCCGTGGTGCTCAACATGTAATTGCCCTGTGCGGGCAGGTGCTCGTTTGCGTGGGATGCCCTCCGTTAATGACAGTGTTCATGCGCCTCTGACCAGACCTCGCCGGGCGGGCAGTCTACCGCTCCGCCTCCGCTGGTAAGGAGTCCGCCAATGACCAGCACGCCGAGCAAAATCACGACGCCGACGATGATGCCTTGCACCGTGTTGCTCTGGTACCAGGCATCGGAGTTGCGGCAGCAGTTCTTGTACTTGCGCCCGCTTCCGCACGGGCAGGGGTTGTTGCGTCCGGGTTCGTTAGCCATAAGCCTGGCACGGTTGTGTGATACACGCAAGAGGTGCGGTCTTTACGGCGTGCTGCCGAGAAAGTTGACACAGGAGCTGCTTGCATCTATACCGGCATTCGGGTACGTTAGTGCGGTATCGATCAGCGCACGTTCGGTCTCTTCCTGATGACTTTTCTACCGATGGGATCTCTCCGATGGCCCGCCCCAGCTGCTTTTCTTGTGGGACTGCTGCTCGCTCTCGTAACAGGCTGTGCAGGATCGGGCGAGGCGCAGGCACTCCGTGAGGTTATGGAGACGCGCCCTACCATGGTGAATCCGACCAACTACGACACGGTGTACCCGGAGGATCAGGTGGAGGTACCGCCCGAAATTGACGGTGGCATGGACGCGTTCTACGAGCGCGTGCTGGAGAACCGTCCGCCCCGAAGCTTACAGCAAGACACGAATGGAAGCACCGTGGTGCTGCTTGTCGTATCGCCCGAGGGGGAGCCTACAAACGTATTGGTTGCAGAATCGCTCTATCCGGCGGCCGATGAGGCGATCCGTTCGGTCGTGCTCGACTCCTCATTTACGCCGGGCCGCCACAATGGCCAGCCTGTGCCTGTGGCCCTGCGCCTGAGCGTGGCAACGACGAACATGCAGATTCGCCTGTAGCGAAAGTCTGGCCTGCAAGCGCCTGCAGAAACAGCTGACGCCCATGGCACACGACAAGAGGTGGATATCTCTTCGCGTACCCGGAAATTTCCCTTCAAGCTCGTCATTCCGAGCGGAAGCGAGGAATCTCTCTGGCAAACGCGGAGCGCACACGGAGCCGATATGCTGCGTGGTGTTCACTTCTGCCAATATCAAAGAGATTCTTTGGTCGCAGGGGCCCTCAGAATGACATGGTCAGGGGGCTGTAAACAGTCAACTGCGTTTTGGCATTGAGGCCTACTGCTCTGTCACAGATGATTCATAGGGTAACGCATGGACTCCCACTTTATAGTCATCCCGGATCAGCGGCGCCAGGGGCGCCTTGCCTGTCCTGAACTCGATTCAGGATCTGGATGACGGGCGTTGGGGGGCTGTGCGACTTCTGAACCTATATCACAACCCGTGCTCAGAAGAAACAATTGGGCGAGAGCGGCTCTCTCTCCAGGCAGGGGGAAGTCTTTTTGTGGACCCGGCCCAGGGGACGTATCTCCTAACCGGATATCATCCAGCATCGTGGGGGAGGCCTACTTTCCCTTCACCTCGCGTCTCCTTCGCAGCATTGATGCAAATGCAGTGAGCAAGCATGGACCCTTTTTCATCCGCCGCGCAGCGCAAGATTTTCAGAATCCTAACCACATCGGTCGGCTGAATTGGGTACACTGTAACCCTGCATCGCATTGAACCACGCAACGATGTGTGGTCTGGGGGCCTGATGTGGGCATCCCAGCGACTTCGTCTACTTCGTTTTCAGATACCCAAACAGCCTATGCCTACGACGCCCTCGTTCGATCAGATTACCCCGCCTACCGACGGTGAGCGCATCCGCAAAGACGACGATGCGCTGCATGTGCCCGATCGCCCCATCATCCCGTTTATTGAGGGCGACGGCATCGGTCCCGACATCTGGGCCGCTGCGCAGAACGTGTTCGATAGCGCCGTTCAGCACGCCTACGACGGCAACCGCGAAATCGTGTGGATGGAAGTCTTTGCCGGCGGCAAAGCGCAAGATGAGTACAACGAGTGGCTGCCCCAAGACACCCTGACGGCCATCGAGGAGTACCTCGTGGCCATCAAGGGGCCGCTCACCACGCCTGTGGGCGGCGGTATTCGCTCGCTGAACGTGGCCCTGCGCCAGCAGCTCGACCTGTTTGCGTGTGTGCGTCCGGTGCGCCACTTCGAAGGCGTGCCCTCGCCCGTGAAAGAGCCGGAGCTGGTCGACATGACGATCTTCCGCGAAAACTCGGAAGACATCTACGCGGGCATTGAGTACCGCGAAGGCTCGCCCGAAAACGAGAAGATCAAGCAGTTTCTGATCGAGGAGATGGGCGCCGACACCATCCGCTTCCCCGACTCCACCGCCATTGGCGTGAAGCCCATCTCGGAAGAAGGCACGAAGCGCCTCGTCCGCTCGGCCATCGACTACGCCATTGAGCGCGGCTACGACAGCGTGACGCTCGTGCACAAGGGCAACATCATGAAGTTTACCGAGGGCGCTTTCCGCGACTGGGGCTACGAGGTGGCCAAAGAAGATTACGACGCCGAGGACCTCGACGGTGGCCCCTGGCAGGTCATTACGCTCGACGACGGCCGCGAGATTATCGTGAAGGATGTCATTGCCGACGCGATGCTCCAGCAGATTCTGACGCGCCCCGACGAGTACGACCTCATCGCCACAATGAATCTGAACGGCGACTATATCTCCGACGCGCTGGCCGCGCAGGTCGGCGGCATTGGCATTGCGCCCGGCGCGAACATCAACTACAACACCGGACTGGCGCTCTTTGAGGCCACGCACGGCACCGCCCCCAAGTATGCGGGCATGGACAAGGTGAACCCGAGCTCGGTCATCCTCTCGGGCGAGATGATGTTCCGCTACATGGGCTGGGACGAGGCTGCGGATCTCATCATTGAGGGCCTCGAAACCACCATTAAGCAGAAGCGCGTAACGTACGACTTTGAGCGCAACATGGAGAACGCCACCCTCCTGAAGTGCAGCGAGTTTGGCGAGGCTGTTGTGGAGAACATGGGCTAAGTGCCCCCACATGCGAACACAACCCCCAACGGTACGCGTTATCGTGATCGTGTCGGGATGGGCAGCCTCCGGTTGGCCCATCCCGTTTTTGTTTGGTGCTCTTTCTCAGCGGCTTTTGGATGCGTATGGCTTCCCGCACAACCACGTTTATCGACGACGACGCACAGATTTTCACGGTCCGTGCGCCCGCTCACATTCCTGAAGCGCCCGTCGAATCCGATCACCACGACTTCATGGCCACTCACTGGGTTGACCTGGCGGCGGCTTCGTACCTCGGGTTTCAGCGCCTCGGCATCGGACTTGTGGTGGTGCAGGAGCGCCCCTCGGTCGACGATGCGGTGAAGATGGAGGCGCACACCCTTGGCTACGCCCAGGCCGACGGCATCTGGATCAAGCAGCGCTCCGGGCAACTCCCTATGGAATGGTTGGATACACAGCTTCAGTCGTACGACCCCAACGAGTCTGTCCTGGCGCTCTTTGTGGAGAGCGAGGACACCATCCGCGCCTACGCCATCAGCGCCCAGCCTACCCCGCCCGATGCTCTGCGCGAGGCCCGTGCGCCGCTGAATTAGAGCCTCCCCTCTCCCCGCGCGCGACAGATGCTCACTACGAAGGCGCTCTTTCTGCGCGGGCCTCATCAACATTGCACAGGAGGAGGCCCGTTGTGGCTGGGTGCAATTATCACAAAGCGACCTCCCCTCGCTTCCCTCCAACCCTGCCCTCTACTCCAACAGCTCTTTCAGCTCCGCAATTTTCATCAGCGCCTCGATGGGGGGCATGCGGTTGGAGTCGAATGCGCAGGTCTGATACACGGTCTCATCTTCCGTATTCTACCCCCGCTTTACCGCCAGATACGCGTTTAGCGCCTCTACCGTCAGGTGTTCGGGCGGCGTGAGTACGCTTTTGATGCCGTGCCGACGCAGCGTGCGCACCATCTCGTGCTTCTCGTGAGCAAATCGCTCCGCCACGGTACGCACATACACATCCTCCACCTGTGTGGACGTGCGCCAGGCCGTGGTGGCCGCCGTCTCATCACGCGCAGCTTCGCGCAGCACCGGATTCTCAAACAGCACCACAAGCAGCGTATGCCGGCGCTGAATGCTTTTGAACACGGACAGATGCCGCTGCAGCGATGCCCGGCTCTCCACATTCGTAAAGAGTAACAGCACCCCCCGGCGTGTCAGATGCCGCTCGGTAAAGACGGCAAGACGGCGGTAGTCCGCCTCTGGAAACCCTGTCTCCAGATGATACAGCGCCTCTTGCAGACGCATCAAATGGCCTGGGCCCCGGCCCAGGGGGACTGCGGCTGCGGGATGCGTGTCGAATGGCACCACGCTCACACGGTCGTGCTTCTGCATCGCCACATTCGCCAGGGCCAGCGTTGCGTTGATACTATGATCAAGCAGCGTCATTCCGTCGAACGGCAGCTCCATCACCCGCCCCGTGTTAATAGCACAATACAGCGGTTGTCCGCGCTCTTCTTCGTACTCGTTTACCATCAGCTCAGCGCGCCGCGCCGTAGCGGTCCAGTTCACATGCCGGTAGTCATCGCCCAGCACATACGGGCGCACGTGGTCGAACGAGGTCGAATGCCCCCGCCGCCGCACCCGCTTTACCCCGGCTTCCTCCAGACGGTTTGTCGTAGCCAGGAGCCCAATGCGACGCATCTGAACAAACGATGGATACACCTTCACGGTGGGCCCCTTGGCCGATTGATAGCGGCGCGCCACCAGACCAAGCGGCGTGCGCACGTACGCATTCACGCATCCAAACGCATAACGCCCCCGCTCGGTCGGACGCAGGTCGTACTGTATGGTACGGGTGGATGCAGAAGGCATCGCCTCCTTGAATACGGCGTCTCGGACTTGAAATGCCACCGGTGGCTCGTCAATGCAGGTCACCTGCACCGCAAACACGTACCGGTTTCCGAGGTGAATCGTGACCGCGTTGGGGTCTCCGTTGGAAAAGCGCCCGGCCACTTTGCGATCAATGGTCATCCCCTTCGGATTGAACGCATGAAGGGCCCCATCGGCTGCAAGGGCCGCTGCTGCGACGACCATGCCGCCCCAGGCAATCCATGACACGACGGGGATCCAGTGCGCTACGATGAATGCAAGTGCAAGCACGCCCCCCACCGCGTACAACCGACGCGTCGGATACAGCGATGTAAAGACAGTCCACATATCTACCTGTCGTTCGGTCTCAAAACCACGCATTCCGCCATTACTGCGGCACCTCGACCTGTTGCACGATATGATGCACAAGATCGTCGGGCGAGCGGCCTTCCATCTCCTGGTCGGGGGTCAGCATGATGCGGTGGCGTAGCACGGGCGCTGCCAACGCCTGTAGATCTTCGGGCGAGACGTAGTCGCGTCCGAAGATCTACAGGCG
>NZ_JAWOAR010000257.1:0-13696 GCF_046498435.1 Longimonas sp.
GCCGCGCGTTGCGAAGCCGTCGCCTGAAACCGATGCGTAAGCAGGGATCGCTGTGCGTCTGTAAGTGGCTGATTGCGCCGGGTCATCACGCGCTCGGCCACTTCCAGGGCTTTGTCGAGCCGGTAGTCGGTGAACCCCTGTTCGGGACTGCCCCAGGAAAAGGCGGGTAGCCAGCGCGGGGGAAAGCCTCCGCCGTACACGTTGCAACTCGTGCCCACCACCGTGCCCGTGTTAAACATCGTGTTGATGCCGCACTTCGAATGGTCACCCATCACCAGGCCCATGAACTGGCGCTCTGTATCCACAAACGCCCCCTCAACCGGGTCACGTAGCGATACCGATCCATAGTCGTTTTTGAGATTCGAGGTGTTGGTATCGGCCCCCAGATTGCACCACTGCCCCAGAATGCTGTGGCCCAGAAAGCCCATGTGCCCTTTGTTCGAGTAGCTCTGGATGATGCAATCGTGTACCTCGCCCCCCACCTTGCTGTAGGTGCCAAAGGCGGATGCCGCAATGTTCGCCGCCGTCTTGATCTGGCTCTTCGGCCCGATGTACATGGGCCCACGTACCACCGCCTGCTCGTAGATCGTCGCCTCCGCATCCACATAAATGGGACCGTCTTCAGCGTTGAGGATCGCCCCAGCGTGCACCTCGGCACGCGGCGCAACGTGCACGCGCTCCGGCCCCTGTATAATAGCAGACGGATGCACAGAGCCTGTGTCGTCCGGTGACGCTTCGGGCAACTGACGCGTCAGCGCATCGTGCAGATGATCCATGAGGTGCCACAGCCGGGTGATGCGCGGCACCGTGCCCAAATCGGTGGTGGGAGCGTCGCCAAACGGCGCCTTCGGGAGCGCATCGGACGCCAGCAGATCCGCAGGCAGCGCCGCAGGATCGGGGCACCACGCTGCAACCAGCGCCTCGCCATCGGTGAAGGTGCGCGCTTTAGCATCGCCGACCGCGCCCGCCACCTCGCGGGCCCATGACGGATGCGGCAGGGCATGCGCCGAGACGAACAGCACGCCTGCATCACGCGGCAACGCATTGACCGTAGCCCGCGGATGGCGCTCGGCCACCACCGGAGCCACCGCATCACGCGTGTGCAACACCAGCGCGTCGTGCGAAAACGCTGCCGACAGCGCCTGGCCCAGCGTGTAGCGCGCACTGCGCACCTCAGCCACCCCGCGCAGATCGGTAAGCGGAGCCAGATGGGCAGCATCGGCAGATTCGAACAGGCAAAGATACATAGCGCGCAACGTGCATCATGAGTAGAAACAAGGGTTGCAAACAACACAATGAGGGGCGTGAAGTCAACTGACTGCTTGCTCTTTACAGAAATCCTTTTGACGACTATTCACATCACTTGCATTTATCACTCACATTTTGTAGTGTGAAAATGTAAGCGCTTACATATAACATGGTGCAATGTACTCTATTTATGCACCCGTACCCTGTGTAAAGAACGCGCGCCTTACGCTGATTCACTAACGAATCGTTTACTACTATACTAAAAAAAGAGGTACTTGCTATGAAATACATTTTACGAAGTGCATTGGCACTGTGTCTGTTTATAGCGATGGCGTTTACGCCATTTGCAGTGCACGGGCAACCGACGGTCGACGGTGATCTGACCGATACCGAATATGTTTCACTCGGGACGGCTACTGATCTTGGGGATGCCGGTAATCCACAAGGGTTTGGTACGACTAACCTTATCAATGAAGTCGTCTACTATCCCGATACCGAAAATGACGAACTGTACGTTGGAGTAGACGGCATCCTCGATGACGGAAACGGGTTCGGAATTTGGGTCAAGGTTACTGGACCAGGAGCTCCTACCGGAATTCCTGCTGGTGACCCACTCGGGATTGATCCGGCTGATGCTGGAGTAGACGACGCTCTGTACATCACGGGGCACAATGAAGATCCTAATACTGATGCTCGTGATTACACGGCCGACTTCGAAGTGCACTACATGACAGCACTGGGGGCTGTTAGTGGTGATACCGAGGCGTACGTAGCAGATCGAACCGGCAATACGCCATCGGTCCTCGACCTCGGATCAACAGATCAGAATGGAACTTCCACCACGAGTAATGGAATTGAATTTGCGTTTAACAACGATGATGCAACAGCGGATACTGGAGCCGAGTGGCGCATTCCATTCAGTGTGCTTGGCGTGACCTCAGACAATGACATTGAGGTCTTCGCCATGTTGGTAAGTAATACTGCATACTTCTCTGCTGGAATCATTCCAGGTGATCCCAATCAGATCGATGGTAGTGAAACCGATGGGGGGGGCAATCCCGGATTCAACGCCACATGGGGCACGTACAATGGCGGTCCATTCAACACGAGTGCGGTACCCCTCCCCGTCGAACTCGCCTCGTTCACGGCTTCGCTCGATGGCACCACCGCGCAGCTTGAGTGGGAAACCCTCTCGGAGACGAATAACGCGGGCTTTGAGGTGCAGCACGCCGCTCCCGAAGGCGATTTCGAGGCACAGGGCTTTGTTGAGGGCGAAGGCACCACCGATACGCCGCAGCAGTACACGTTCAGCGTGGACGACCTGGCGCCGGGTACGCACCGCTTCCGCCTGAAGCAGACCGACTTCGACGGTACATCTGAGCTGACTGAAGCGCAGACCATCGAGGTATCACTGAACCAGGTAGCGATGCTTGAAACGGCACCGAACCCCGTGCGTGGCTCAGGCACCATCCAGTTTGCCGTGCAAGAGGCCGAGCCCGTCACGGTATCGGTCTACAACGTGCTCGGGCAGCGCGTCGAGACACTCTACGACGGCACGCCTACGCCCGACCAGGTGCACACTGTATCGCTCGACACCAGCACGCTGTCCAGCGGCACGTACTTCGTGCGCATTGAAGGCGCTACCATGCAGAAAACGCGCCGTGTGGCTGTCGTGCGGTAAGCGCTGCCTCACGTTGCACACACAGCACGCATAGGTCTTGCGCCCTCGTTCTTCACGGAGCGAGGGCGCTGTGCGTTACGTACGACGCTCCCACCATTGCCTGTGCTTATCGACTTTTGCCTACCGACCGCTACCGACTCGTGACGATCATCCTCATTGCTGCTGTCGCTAAAGAGAACCGTGTCATTGGGGCCGAGGGCGACATGCCCTGGCATCTCCCTGAAGACCTGAAGCGTTTCAAACGCCTCACCACCGGCCACCCACTGCTGATGGGGCGGCGCACCTTCGAATCCATTACGAACACGTTCGGCGCACCCCTGCCCGACCGCCAACAGCTTATCCTGACGACAACGCGCACGTACGACTATCCCGACGTGGAGACGTACGCCTCCATTCCTAAGGCGCTTGACGCCGTGCCCAGCGACGCCACGCTCTACGTGGGCGGCGGACAGCAGATCTACGAGCAGTTCCTGCCCCGTGCCGACCGCCTCGAACTCACCGAAGTGAACGGCCACTACGAGGGCGACACGTTTTTTCCGCCGTATAAGCACCTGATTGGCGACACATTCGTCGAAACCCGCCGCGAGGCGCACGACGAGTTCGACTTTGTGACCTACGACCGCGTACAGGCACGTTCGCGTTAGCGTGTGCACAGCAGGTACTGCCGGTAGCTGCGCTTGCGGAACCCCGGATAGCGGTAAAAGAAATTATCGAGCGCCTCGAACGGAGCCTCAAAGCGTCCACCCAGGAAGTACGTCGAGCACATCCGAAAGTAGAGGAGTTCGGGGTACTCAACCTCCACGTCAAGGTGCGCGTCGAGCGTGCGGACTTCACGCGGCGTAAGCGGGTGTTCCTTGGCATCGCCATGTTTGGGGATGCCGAACCGTCCGGTTAGGTGCTCGCGGCACCACATCATGAATGGGCTGCTGGCGTTGTTCTCCCAGAAAAACGCTTTGCCGCCGGGCACGAGCGTTTGGCGGAGGGTTGCAGCGAATTCCTCAAACGGCTCAATGTGATGCAAAATCATAGCGCCAAACACGAAGTCGACCGGACCAACCGGGCGAATGTCTTGAGCAGCCATCTGAATCGGGGTGATGTTTGAAATGCTGTGCCGATCGCAATACTGCTTCAGGTTGTCAATGGCTACCGCGCTGATGTCGATGCTAATCACCTGGGCGCCATGCTGAGCGAAAAAGAGCGAGGTAGCGCCGCTTCCGCACCCAATGTCCAGTACGGTTTTTCCCGTCACCTCGCCGAAATGTTCGTGGGCGCGCTGTAGCTTTGCATCGTCGGGGTCCGGCATCGCAACGCGAGTGTACGGGCACGACTGGCCCTTCGAAAAAACCGTATCCCAAAAAGCGGCGGTGTTCCTGTCAACAGACGCGGGTGCTGTAGAAGGCATGGTAATGTGGTACGATGGCATGATAAGGAGCAGAAAGGCGCGAGGGGGACGCAGCCAATAGGCACTGCATGCAAGGCTCCACAAACTCCCGAAGGGCAACAGAAAAAACCAAGGAGCTGCAGGCACTGAAGTCACATACACGAAGCGCATAAATACAGATCACGCATCGGCAATATGCGTAAACGGGTTACCAACTTCTATGCGCCTATGGAGACAGACCGGTGCGCCTGACGCGACGAGTTGAGGCAAGAGGGCTATGAGCGCCTATGCTCAGGCATTCTGGGCTGGTATTAGCCGCAGTATAGAGATGCACCTGCGTATCCAACAAAAAAACCCGACCCATCAAATGGGCCGGGCAAGCTGGAGATCTATGTCGGGGCGCCCGGATTTGAACCGGGGACCTCTTCGTCCCGAACGAAGCGCGCTACCTGGCTGCGCCACGCCCCGATATATTACACGAAGCTATACCAGACGTCGCGTCTGAAGGATCCGCGCCGCCGTCCTCAAAATGTGGAGCGCCCGCAGAGTTCAATACGAATCCACATGCGCACACCTACCGCGCACGGTTGTAGTTTAGGGGGATACGCAGGTCCATCGCTCGCAGCAGGCCCGCCTCATCCTCGTTTGGTAAAGCGCTCGTACATTGCTTCAATCTCATCGGCATAGGCCGATTCAATGATGCGACGTTTGGTCTTAAGCGTGGGGGTAAGCATCCCATTCTCAACGGTGAAGGGCTCTGCCACAAGCTGAAACGCCCGGATTTTCTCGTAGGCCGACGCCTGTCGGTTGTACGCGTTGATGGTGTTGCTGAACAGACGCTCCACCCACCGCTCTTCGATGAGCGCCTCATTATCGCCCGGATGGTCGCGCTCGTCCATGTCGCGCCCATGCATGCGCACCGCCTCAAAGTCAGGCACAATCAGCGCCGTAAGAAACGGACGGTCGTCGCCCAGCACCACCATCTGGTCGAAGGGGCCCTGCGTCTTAAAGTGCTCCTCGATCGGCCCCGGATAGATATTCTTGCCGCCCTGCGACACAATCATGTGCTTAATGCGGTCGGTCACCTGCAGGTAGCCCTCCACAAAGCGGCCCACATCGCCGGTGTGGTACCAGCCGTCGGCATCGAACGCGCCGCGGGTCTCTTCGGGGCGCTGCCAGTAACGCTGCATCACGTTGGGGCCTTTCACCACGATCTCGCCCTCGTCGGTAGTACACGCCGAGGGGTAGTCGGTGCCGCTTAGCGTGCCGATTGGTTCATCCGTCTGCAAGTCTTTGATCGCAACGGTTACGTTGGGCAGCAGGTGGCCCACGGTGCCGTAGCGCGGGGCCTCCAGCGGATTTGCAGCGATGACGGGGGCGGTTTCGGTGAGGCCGTAGCCCTCTGCAATCACAATACCTGCTGCCTGAAAGAACGTGCCAATCTCTTTCGGAAGCGCAGCCCCGCCCGACACCGCAAAGCGCAGGTTGCCGCCCAGCTTCTCGTGCAGCGCCGAGAAGACCAGCTTATGAGCCAGCTTCTGCTGCGCCCGCAAGAGCAGCCCGGCACCGCCGTCCTGCTCGGCCGCAGCATAGCGCTGTCCGGTGCGCACCGCCCAGTCAAACACGCGTTGCTGAATGGCCGAGCCGCCTTCCGCCTTTTCGCGAACGCGGCTGTACACCTTTTCAAAGACGCGCGGCACCGAAATGAGCACGGTGGGTTGCACCTCCAGCAGATTCTGCGTAAGTGCTTCGATGCTCTCCGCATAGCTAATGGTGGCACCCGCAGCCATCACCGCAATGTACCCAGCAGTGCGCTCAAACGCATGGCAGAGCGGCAGAAACGACAGATGATGGTCTGTTTCGTAGAAGGGAATGTGCTGAAGTGCCCCCTTGGCATTGGCGCAGAAGTTATGATGGCTCAGCACCACGCCCTTCGGGTCGCCAGTGGTGCCGCTGGTGTAGATGAGAGCGCTGGTGTCATTGGGGGATACGTTGGTGCCCAGCGTGCGCAGTGCATCGGCATGCTGCTCCCAGTAGGTTGCGCCCTGGTCCAGCGCATCGTCCCACTGCACCATGGTTTCAGGCGGGTTGTCGGGCGGTTCGCTCATGACTACGATGCCCTCAAGGGCGGGGCAGTCATCGGTTACAGCTTCGAGTTTCTTCCGCTGCACCGGAACGGACACTACGGCCCACTTTGCCCCCGAATCCCGCAGGATATAGCCTACTTTGGACGCGGGCAGGGTGTTGTAAATAGAGACGTTCACCGCGCCTAAGATCTGGGTGGCCAGGTCGGCAATGACCCACTCGGGACGGTTTTCGGAGAGAATAGCCACGCGGTCGCCGGGACGCACGCCCTGCTTGTGCAGAAAACCTGCCAGGGCATGCACGCGCATCTCCAGGTCGTCCCACGAAATATCGAGCCACGTGTCGTTGGGCTTGTGGCGCAACACGGTGCGGTCTGTGCCGCGGTATCGGTTAACAAGCCGGGTGAACAGTTCGGGGATCGTAGAGAAGTCAACCTGGGCAGGCATACGACAGGTGTGTGAGGAATAGAACGCGGTCCTGCACGTGCGAGCGTACAGGCGGTGATGTGCCATCTGTCAAGATGGGCACGCCACAAAACAGCGCCACAAAACAGCGCCAGAAAACAGCATTCTCCCTCAACTTTGCGCCGGACGGCACTGTTTCGCCCCACGAGTGGGGTCCACAAAGGGCCGAGCCGTTAGGCAAAGCGTTTTAGTGCGGGATCGGTGCCCACGGCGTCCTGAATGGAATCGAACCCGTGCGTATCCAGCAAGCGCACCAGGCCCTGCTTAATCGACTTGATAAGTGCTGGGCCGTGGTACACGAGTGCGGTGTAAAGCTGCACAAGCGAAGCCCCGGCCTGGATTTTTGCAAAGGCGGTTTCCGCAGAATCGACCCCGCCTACGCCGATGATTGGGACGCCCCCCCCGGTGGTGTGGTACAGGTAGCGGATGAGTTGCGTGCTGCGCGCGTGCAGCGGGGGACCGCTCAGTCCGCCCCGCCCAATAGCCTCCAGGCGGTCTCTATCGGTCTGTAGCCCGTGTCGGTCTGGGGTGGTGTTGGAAGCAATATAGCCGTGGACGCCATGATCTTGTGCGATGTCGATCAGCGTGTCGAGCGCCGAGTCGAACACCACGTGCTCGGTGAGAAGTGGACTCAGCTTGACCAGCACCGGCACATCCAGCGCCAGCTCGCGCCGCACCTCGAAAATGTCGTCGAGGAGCGCGTCGAGCGCATCGGGAGATTCGAAGGTTTTGCCTGATTCGGTGTTCGGACACGACACGTTCAGCGCAACATACGTGGCGTGCGGGGCCAGTTGGCGGAAGCTTGTGCAGAAGTCGGCCCGGCCCGCCGCCCCCATAATCGACGGATCGTGCGTCTTCGCCAGGTTCACCCCCACAATGCCCTGCGGGGTTCCAGAGGCGTCGGTATACTGCTTGAGCCGCTCGGCCACGGCCTCAGCCCCGTCGTTGTTCAGTCCCATTCGGTTAATGAGCGCCTCGTCATCGGGCAGCCGAAACGCCCGCGGACGCGTATTGCCGCTGCACGGCTGTGCGCTTACCGAGCCCACCTCCACATGCCCAAACCCAATGCCATGCCAGTAGCGCAGCGCCACGCCGTTCTTGTCGGCCCCCGCCGCCAGCCCCACCGGGTTGGGCCAGGTGCGTCCCCAGATGGTTTGCTCCAGCCGCTCATCCTGATAGGCATACAGCGCATTGAGTACAGAGCCGTCCGCATGTTGCAGCAGCCGGGCGGCGCGCACGCTCCAGGTGTGGGCACGCTCCGCATTAAGCCGAAAAAGCAGCGGACGAATGAGGCGATACATGGTAAACGGGACAATTGAGAGGAACAGACTGTATGCAACCTAACGCATGTTCTTCTCGCTTCCCAATGTAAAATATGACGATTCCCTTTTTCTTAGTAGATGCGTTTGCAGATCGCCCCTTTGCGGGCAACCCGGCAGGCGTGTGTATTCTGCCTGAAGCCGCGCCCCCTCGCTGGATGCAGTCCGTGGCCCACGAGGTCGGTGCATCCGAAACGGCATTTGTCATTGCGCCAGACTCGGAGGGGGCCCGGCTGCGCTGGTTCACGCCGGCCGACGAGGTGGATCTGTGCGGACACGCCACGCTGGCGGCGGCTCATGCGCTACGTATCTACGAGAACGAGCGCAACCGCCCCACGCGCAACGCGGCATCATTCCGAACGGCCAGCGGCCCGCTTACGGCGCACTACGCTGCGGAGGGGGCAATCCGGCTCGACTTCCCCATTGACCCGCCCAAAGAGAAGACACCTCCTGGCGGACTGGTCGAAGTGTGCAACATACCCGCGCCCGAATGGGCAGGGCGTTCAACGCGGGACTGGCTGCTGCATGTGTCCACCGCGGCTGACGTGGAAGCGGCCCAGCCCAATATGAAAGCATTGGCGCGGTTTGACACCCGGGGCGTCATCATCACAGCACCGGGAACGGCAGAGACGGAGCACGACTTTGTGTCGCGGTTCTTTGCTCCGCGTGTGGGAGTGCCAGAGGACCCCGTCACCGGATCGGCCCACTGTGCACTCGGGCCGTACTGGAGCGACCGGCTGGGCGTGACGCATCTAACCGGCTATCAGGCATCGCGCCGGGGCGGTACCGTCGCCATCCACCTACCCGAACCGATGCCAGGCACAGATGCACGCGTACACTTGCAAGGGCAGTGCTGCACCATGGTACAGGGCAGATGGACGGCTCCCCCTGCATGATCGCGTTCCAGCAGCGCCCTTACCAGCCCGGACGCAAGAGCACGCCGAAGTCCCAATCTCTAGTGCGTTGGAAGGTGCGGGCGTAGAACATTTCGAAGACCAGCGCCCCGAGCAGGTTGACACGGGCCGACATGCCCGCGCTAAACACCGGGCGTGCAGCACCTGCCCTAAACGTGCCGTCGCCCAGGTCTTCTTGAATCGCCGAGTTTTTGAATGTGAAGTCGTTCAGGTTTTCGCTGGTCCAGGCGATGCCCGCATCTCCAAAGGCCACCAGTTCGGTGGGCAGATACGGGAAATTGAACAGCCCAAGCTGGTCGGTACCTAAGAACGGCAGGCGCACCTCGGCACTGGCCACGCCCATGCGCGTCCCGAGGAGGCGGCCCAAGACGTTACAACTTCCGGGGCGCAGCCCGCCTCGGCATTCGGGTTCGTCGAAGATAGAGCTAAAGGCATAGCCCCGCACGAACCCAAGCTGATAGGGATCCCCCAGAGTTTCGCGGACGAAGTTGTCCTCAATTTCGCCCGTAAAGATCTCCGCGCCCGATCCGTAGTTTCCTTGATGCAGCACACGCGCTGCCACGGTAAACGGATCGGCAAAGAAATAGCGCCGGTAGTCAGTTAGTACAGAGACGAAGTTGCGTGACCCGAAATTAGGAGTGACCTGAAAGCGGTAGCGTCCGCCATCGAGCGGTGAGGTAAAGCCGAAGTTTGAGAAGTCGCCCACGTAGGCCACCCCTGTTTGGCCCAGGTAGATCGGATCGGGGGCAACCCCGCTCAAGTCGCGTTCGCGCACCTGCCCGGTAAACTGGTTGATGCCAATGGCTTCGATATCAAACCCGTAGCGTGTTCCCCCTGCGGTAAACTCTAATCGACGCGTTTGCGATATAGGATAGGTAGCTTGCCCAAATGCTTGGGTCTGGAAGCGCCGCTGAATGATTTGCAGGAGTTCACCGGTTTCCTGGTCAAAAGCAATGCTTCCAAACACAGACGGGATGTGGGCGACACCAGCACCATAGTTCATGCGCTGTCCGCGATCCTGGTAGAACACCCCTCCTCCAATGTCTTTGAAGGTACCATTAGCCTGCACAAAGAGGCTTAGGTCGCGGTCGCCGAGCATGTCGCTGAAGAAGAACCCCACTCCGCCAACGAACTGCGAACCGAAGCGTCCGCCCACCTGCGCACCAACCTGCGGCGGTGCAATGCGGTCGAGTTGAAGGCTACTGCTGTATGCCTCCTCATCGATAGGACTTGGATCGGGCAGCCCCGTGAGCGGGTCTTCGAGATAGTTGGCAACAAGCCCGTCGTGGAGCGCCGACGAAGGCGGCAGAATGCGTCCCGGAGCGGGCACAGCGGAGGAGGAGGGTAGCGTGCTGCCCACAACCGACGGATCGCGCACCGCCTCATCGAGGGCAGTGGTATCGGCAGGCACGTCAGCAGTGGTCAGCGTATCGGAAGGGGCGGCGGTATCGGTCGTGTCGGAAGGGACGTCGGTGGTATCGGAAGGGGCCTCAGTGGTGTCGGCAGGGGCGTCGGCATCGGAAAGCGGATCAACGAGCCCGTCGAACGATGAGTCGTCAAGTGGAGCCGGATCGTCTTCAGTCGAGGGCGGGGGCATTTCATCAGGATCAGGGAGCGCGCCCTCTTCGGCTACTGTTGTCATGCCCATCTGAGTACCGGTTAGCTCCTCGTCGTCGAGTGCAACGACCGAGTATCCGCTATTTGAGAAGATCGAGAAGGTCATCCGTCCGCTTTGCTGAGCTACGGACATCGCAGGCGACAGCGCTGTGATACCGCTTACACCGGTCTTGATGTCGGTGAGGCGATAGACGGCCTCCTCATCAAACGCATAGCGGTAGACATCTTTGAATCCATCCTGATCGGAGATGAAGTAAAGGCTCCGGCCATCGGGCGCGTACTGCGGGTTGTGGTGCATGCCGCGCTGGAAGGGCTGCAGGCTCCGAATCTCACGCGACTCAACATCAATAAAGCCAATGCGATATGCACCATATTCAAGCGTTTCGAAGTTCGTGCCTTGCGTTCCCCGATCGGTAGTGAAGGCGATGGTTTCACCGTCGGGCGACCACGTGGGCTGCAAGTAAGCGAAGCGATCGTTGGTGAGCTGCCGTGCCTCGTCGGATTCGAGGTCGAGCACGTACAGGTTACTCTGCCCGCCTTCGATACCCGTAAGGGCAATGGTTTCGCCACGGGGGCGCCACGCCAGCGATTGGATCGCGCCCACGTCTTCCACTGCCACACGCCGCTCGATGCGGCCCGACTCTACGTCAAGAACATTGATTTCGTTGCGCCCCTGCGTAAACGTGACGAATGCAAACCGGCGCCCGTCGGGCGACCATGTACCTGTGGAGTTGATAAAGCGAAGCGCATCAAAGTGCGGGTTCGACCGCGTGCTGCGTAGTTCTTGCACAATCTCGCCGGTGCGCGCATCAGCCACAAAGAGGTTGGTCGTGAAGAGATTGCGACGCGAGATAAACGCTACGTAACGCCCGTCTGGACTGATAGCAGGAGATACGTTAAACTGGTTCTCTTCGCCAGGGGTACCGAGGACAGGCTCACCGACCTCGTCCGGATTGGTGCGTTCTTCCATGAGCGGCATGTAGGCGTCGCGCACGGCTTCTTTCCATTCGGCCGAGAGCGAGTCGGTAGTGGTGCCCAACGCGTAGACAAACGAGGAATCTACCCCCACGCGTCCGCTAAGCTTGAACAGGTTAGTGACGGCCGAATCCCCATACTTGCCGCCGATGTACGCCATGTAGGCCTGCCCGTAGCGATACGGGAAGTACGAATACATGTCGGAGGTCATCTGCGACACAGTTGGCAGGTCGTCGCGCAGTGCTGCATCGCGGAGCCACATAGCAGTGTGAGGGTCCTCGCGCCCAACAGACAGATACTCAGCCATGCCCTCGACCAGCCAAAGTGGCAGCCGGCGGAGCGAGAAGCCCTGCGTATCCCCCCGAAGGGCAATATCGTACTGGAACGAGTGGACCAGTTCGTGACCCAGCACATGATCGGTTTCCTGATAGGACCCGGTCATGGGCATCACAACGCGCTCTTTGAGTGACTCAGTGACGCCCCCAGTGCCCTGCCCAATATTGCCTTGAATGACGTTCGTTTGCTGGAAGTCGGTATCGTTCGCGTAGAAGATCAGCGGCTTGCGGTCATCAAACTCGCGCAAGAAGGTGCGCGAATGGCGCCGATACCAGCGCTCTGCCATGCGCGAAGCATCTGTTGCTGCTTCACGTTGTTTCGGATAAAAGTAAATTTGAAAGTTGTCCGTGTTAAACTGCTTGAAGTCGAAAGTGTCATACTGCACCTTATTTCGACCAAAATACTGAGCTGCTACGGGCTCTACACTCACAAAGAGTATCAGGAGCGCGAAGATGCCAACGATTCGAAGGGAACGCAGCATAGTGGGGAGCGGGATTACGGGTTAAAACAACAACACTCTGTTCAACGGTGGGCACGCCAACTTGATTCTTCCTTCACGGTTGAACGTTCTAACCATGTTGTAGGATAACACCGTGAACAGTTACGCGCTGCCTACGGCGAAACTGTATCAGGTTGAGAACACCGCCACAGCCAGCACAAGATGTGCACAGCAAGAAAATGGGAGTGGCTGCGTCGTTGTGTGTTCCCTGAGGGCCGCAATTATGCCCTGGTTCCATTCAGCATAACGGCGTTTGACATGCCACCGCTGGCACTTTCATGCCCTCTGAGTAGAGATCCCCCTTACATCCCAGATCACATCTCCAGTTCATCCTGACCATTGCAGGCAGAAGGATGACCAAAACCAGACCGAGAATACCACTGCCGCCAACGAGCACATTATTCCCACTTCGATAGCCAAGGCCGCCTCCAACCACAACAAGTACTAATACAAGAGGACTCATAACAGATTGCTTTAAATGAGTTGCGTGCGTTGGTGTCCGCCATGGGTGAAGTGTTTGGTCGCTACTCCCATGCCGTTGTTCTCAGAACGGGTTGTGCCATGGGTTCAGAAGGCGTACAGTTCTCCATCGCCCTGTCATCCCGGACAATCCCGACAGCCGTCGCATACGCGTCAAGAAAGTGATGATAACATGTAGTGCCCTGTCACACGTCAATGGTTGGGTAGCGCACGCGAATGAATGTCATGGAAGTCCACAAGAGATCCCGGATCAGCGGCGCCAGGGGCGCCTTGCCTGTCCTGAACTCGATTCAGGATCTGGATGACTATAAAGTGGGAGCCCATGCGTTAAAATGGGGGGCCATGCGTTACCCTATGAATCATCTGTGACACAGCACTAGCAGGTGCGGAGTCCTGACACGAGCGAAGCGACTGATGAACGCAGTGAATAAAGATCTCCACCAAGGTTGGCAGGATCCCCTGTCCCGCCGTATCTTCTGAATGACGAGGAGATGGTTCCTCCGACAGCGGTCGGAGCCACAGGGGGCGGGACTGCGCTCACCATGACAGGTTTTGGGGGGACACAGAGTTTGGCACAGTCTCCGCACCCTAACATTCAGGTGTGACACAGCAGTAGGGAACGGCACATACATATCTTCGTGGTAATTGAGACGCGGCAGCTGGGGCCAGAAGGGGATATCCAGGGTCATTGCGGTTT
>NZ_JAWOAR010000014.1:0-10304 GCF_046498435.1 Longimonas sp.
GATCGTGCCACCTGTGCGAGGTAGGCGTTGAGATCCTTCCGCCGGGGGCGTCAGGATGACTTGGGGGGCGCGAACAACAGCTCGGCATTGTGAGGCGCTCTCTCCTCTGTCGTCATGCTGAACGCAGTGAAGCATCTCAGGATGACCTGTTGGAAAGCAATGCCGCCACGCCTGCAAAGGGGTGTCTGCAAAGGGGCGCCTGGTATGGGGCAGCTCGTGCCAACCGTGCAGGACAGGCCATAGGCATCCGATTCGAGGTTTCCTTAGCCCGAGGCATTAGGGAGGGGCCGGAGATGCGGGGATCGTGCCACCTGTGCGAGGTAGGCGTTGAGATCCTTCCTCCCGACTCCTGTCGGGAATCAGGATGACGTTAGGGTGTAAGGTAAAGCAGCAACCCCCAAATCGCTCCCCTCTCCAGGGGAGCGGCTTCGGGCGATGCGTTTGCACCTGTTTCTTCCTGCGCTAAACACGTACCACGGCGCGCCGTGTCCCTACGGTTTTTTTATCATCCTTGTAGCGTGGTCCTCTACCGGTCGTTGCACACAAAATCGCCGATGCCATCTGTTTGCGGCGCTACAAAAACAGACGCGCTGAGCGGCGGTACGGTGGCGGTGCCGTCATCGTAGGCGGCCTCTTGGAGCACAGGATCTACGCTCTCGGCCTGAATCGGGTGCAGCTCCAGATTGGGCAGGTCGCCCAGTCCGAGCGATGCCAGATCAATGGTGCGCGCAGAGCGATCGGCATTGAAGAGGACGAGCAGGCCGTCGTAATCAGCAGCAAACTCGAGAACGAGATTGCCGCCGAAGTCCTGGCACGCATCCCCAATCGTCATGGCAATGAGGCCCGGAATCTGGTCGGGGCCGGTGTTGTGAAAGGCTACGCTCTCGTTGATGAGATCGGCGGTTCCTATCTGGAAGAGTCCCGTGCTGTAGCGGATGGACAGTTGCTCCTGGAACACAGCGTGTGCCCGTTCCATGTGGTCGCGCTCAACGGTGTACGTGCTGTCGCGCAGGAACGAGCGCATCGCATCCCAGCGCGGCTCGTTGTCTCGGGCGTGCGGCAGTCCGCGCCCCCAGCCGTGGCGGTCGCGGCTAAAGTCGACCAGGTTGAACCAGTCGCCCGAGTCGTAGCTGTTGCGGTCGAGCGACTTGGAGCGCAAGAGGTCGGTGCCCATCTGAAAGAACGGCACGCCCTGCCCGAACAGGATAAACGCATTGTTGAAGGCATGCACCCGCACGCGCTCCTCCATCGAGAGGTCGCGGGGCAGCTTCGTCTGGGTGTTGTCCCAGAGCGTTTCGTTGTCGTGCTTGTCGATGTAGTTCACCGACTCCTGCGGCTGTTCGGCATATCCAATGTCTTCGTGGCTCCCGGTGACGACCCGGCCCGTGCGGTTTTCGTAGCGATACGACGCCAGGTTGCCCGCCATGCCCACGCGGATGCGGTCGGCGGCCTCCAAAAGCGCGTCTCGGGAGTCGCTGTCGGCATCTTCATTCGGAAATAGGTGCAAGCCATTGCCAAAGCCTTGCTGCCGCCCGGTATCCGTAAAATTACCCCCACGAATGGCATCGCGGATGCGGTCGTTGAAGTTGCCGATGCCGGTGCCGCCCATGTTGAACTGACGCGCCTGGTCGAACAAGCGGTCGTTAGCCACCTCGCCAAAGTTCCAGCCTTCGCCGTACAGATAGATGCCGTCGCCATCCACGCCGTGGTCGTCAAGCGTCAGGTCGGACAGCGCCTCCGTGATGTGCTCCATGACCGAGCGCGGGTGGTGGCCCATCAGGTCGAAGCGGAAGGCGTCGATCTTGTAGTGCGTGGCCCAGAGCCGCACCGAGTCGATGATAAAGCGCTCCACCATCGCGAACTCGGCGGCGGTGTTGTCGCAGCAGGTTGAGGTCTCAATGGCACCGGTCACCGGATCGTAGCGGTGGTAGTAGCCGGGTACCACCTGGTCGAACACGGCGTTATCGGCGAGGCCCGAGGCATGCGTATGGTTGTAGACCACGTCTTGCGCCACGTACAGGCCAATGTCATGAAGCGCACTCACCATTTCGCGCACCTCCAGCACGCGCTGGGCCCCGTCGGGCTCGGTGGTGTAGCTGCCTTCGGGCGCATTAAAGTGCACGGGATCGTAGCCCCAGTTGAATCCGTCGTACGCAGCCAGCCCCGCCTCGTCGTCGGGATGGTAATGCTCTTGGATGCGCGGGGTGGCCGGGTCCTCGGTCGCCAGTGAATCGAACACCGTGCGGATCGGCGTTTCGGCACCAGTGTCGCACCTGTCGGGGAGTGGCGGCTCCATTACATCGCAGAGATTACCGTACGCATCCGACAGTTCAATACGCTCGGACGGGGCTTCGCGCACCGTGCCAATGTCGTTGAAGGGCAGCAAGTGGAGATGCGTAAGACCTGCCTCCTGAAGACGCTGTAGATGCTGCATCCCATCAGAATCGGCGTGGGTGAAGGCGCGGTAGGTGCCGCGATGGGCTTCGGGCACGGTGCGGTCGTGGATGCTGAAATCGCGCAGGTGGGCTTCGTACACGGAGATGCTGGACGGACGGGGCTGCTCTTTCTGAATGGCATCCCAGCCCTCGGGTTTGAGCGATTCGTCGCCGTCCAGATCGACAAACTGGCTGTATCCGCCATCGGAGGCCAGGCTCATGGCGTAGGGATCGGTGACCGTAAAGGTGTGCACAGAGTCGGTGGCCGGGTGGTACACCTCAATCTCGAACTGGTAGAACGCGCGGTCCCACGAAGCATCGCCGTCGAAGCGCCAGATGCCATCATCGGGCTGTTCGGCAGCAGGCTCGATGGTATCGATGGGGCTCTTGTCAGCATCGAACAGCTTCAGGGTAACAGACTGCGCGGTGGGGGCCCACAGATGCACAGCAACGGTGCCGTCGTCGTTGTACTGCGGGCCCAGGGGGAGATCGGTGGCATAATACGAATCGAGTGCCCCCTGCCGCTGCACGAGCGTAGCCGCTATGACGGTGTCCTGGTCGTCGTAGGCGATGGCGACGAGTTGACTGCGCAGGGCCTGGGCAGCCGTGTTGTCTTCGAGGGGGCCAAGCGTGAAGGCGGGGGCATCGGCAATGGCGCGGAACGGAGCGTCGAGGCTGGAACGATCGGTGGGCGTGAGCGGCAGCCCCTTGCCTCCAGTGACCGTGCCGTTGGTTCCCTGAATTGCAGCGTCGGGGCTGTAGCGAAGCTCATAGCGGGCAGCGTCTGGCGCATCCACCCAGCGCACCTCGTTCAAGCTGACCCAGTGGGCAGCAGCGTTGTCAATGGTATCCGCAGACGCTGTTGTGGCGTATCCAGCCATGCATACAACGGGAAGAAGACCCGCTGTGAGTAATAGGGCGGGCAGAAGGGCAAGCAAACGAGGCATGGACAGAGCGCATTGAGGGGCGGGAGGACCTGTGCAAACTGCTTACAGGAAACGCAATAGACCGCACAGATGCCAATGGTAGGCTGGGGGATGCTCTGCACCGCCCTCAATCGTACGGAGGAGCGTCTACAAAACGGGGGCCATCAAGGCCCAAGACGGGGCCGGGTGCATCCCGCTTTCAACACCAGATGAACATGCGCAGGCGCACAGCACGGCACGAACCCTTGCGGGGCGGCTATCGTACGCCGTAGACAGCACTGACGCCGCACAACCTTCACCACAAATCTACGGGCCGCCTGTGAGTTCTCTTGGTTTCAATACGGGCTACATTGAAGAAATCTACAAGCAGTATCTGGACGATCCGCAGAGCGTGAGCGAGAGCTGGCGCGACTTTTTTGCGGACTATGAGCCGGATGCCTCGTTTGTGGCTGCATCAACGCCAGCCCCAGACGCAACGCCAGACGCCGTTCCTACCCCTTCTGATGCATCGGCGGAGCCGCCTGAAAGCGATTCCGCTTCGGAGGCGGCGTCCGACACGACGTCTGAGCCTGCACCCGACGCCACCACAGTTGACGTGCCCAAGAAACCGGCGCGTCCAGCTGGTGATGGGGCTGTAGCGCCCGTCACCCCAGCCTCGGCCCCCAGCGTGGCCGACAACGTAGAGGTGCAGGCGATGCGTGGCGCCTCCGCCAAGATTGTGGAGAATATGGAGGACAGCCTGGGCGTGCCCACGGCTACCTCGGCGCGCACGATGCCGGTGAAGCTGCTCCTCGAAAACCGAAAGCTGCTGAATGACTATCAGCGGCGCGTGGGCGGCGAAAAGGTGTCGTTTACGCATATCATTGCGTACGCGCTGATACAGTCGATGAAGAAGTATCCCGACATGTACAGCACCTTCCAGCGCGATGAGGAGGGTACGCCGCAGCACATTCAGCCGAACCAGATTAACCTGGGACTGGCCATCGACATCGAGCGCCGTGGGAAGCGTACGTTGCTCGTGCCCAACGTGAAAGATGCGGGGAGCATGAGCTTTGCCGAGTTCTTGGGCACCTACAACGACCTGATCAACCGGGCTCGCAACGGCGACCTGCAGCTGTCGGACTTCCAGAACACGACCGCGACGCTTACCAATCCGGGCATGATTGGCACCTCGATGAGCGTGGCCCGCCTGATGCCGGGGCAGGGCGTGATTGTGGGCGCGGGGGCTATTGGCTACCCGCCGGAGTACCGCGGCTACCCGGGCGATGTAGTGAGCAAAGCGGGTGTATCCCCGGTAATGACGCTCACCTCCACGTACGACCACCGCGTCATTCAGGGCGCCACGAGCGGCAAGTTCCTGAACCACATTGAGCAGCTACTGTCGGGCGAGGACGATTTCTACCGCACGGTGTTCGCTGATCTGAACGTGCCGTATCAGCCGTTCGAGATGTCGGCCGACACCACGCCACAACTCGGCACACGCGAGCCGGGCGACGACCTGGACATGACCGAGAAGCAGGCCGCCGTGCTCCAGCTGATTCGCGCCTACCGGGTGCGCGGGCACCTGCAGGCCGATGTGAATCCGTTGGGCTACGAGTGGCGCTACCATCCCGAGCTCGACCCCGCCACGTACGGCCTTACAGTGTGGGACCTGGACCGCGAGTTCATTACGGGGGGGCTGGGCGGCGAAGAGATGCTGCCCCTGCGCGATATTCTTTCCATTCTGCGCGAGGCCTACACCCGGAAAGTCGGGTCGGCCTTTATGCATCTGTCGAATACGGATGAGAAGAACTGGATTCAGGACCGCATTGAGCCGATGCGCAATGCTGATCCGCTTTCGAATGAGGAGCGCCGGCACATCATGGAGCGGTTGAATGCCGCAGAAGCGTTTGAGCGCTTCTTGCATACGAAGTACATCGGCCACAAGCGGTTCTCGCTCGAAGGCAGCGAAACGATGATTCCAATCATCGACACACTGCTGTCGGATGCGGCAGCGAACGGCATGGAAGAGGCCGTAATTGGCATGGCCCACCGCGGACGCCTGAACGTACTGGCGAACATTATCGGCAAGCCGTACGAGCAGATCTTCTCCGAGTTTGAGGGCAACATCGACCCGAACACCACGCAAGGCTCAGGCGATGTGAAGTATCACCTGGGTGCCGAGGGCTCGTTTACCGGCTTTACCGGCGACGACATCCGTGTCACGCTCGCTTCCAACCCAAGCCACCTTGAGGCAGTGAACCCGGTGGTGCAGGGCATGATACGCGCCAAGCAGGACCGCCTGCGCAATCACGATCCCCAAGCCGAAGACGATGCGCTCGACGCGGCCTTCCCGCTGCTCATACATGGCGATGCAGCATTTGCTGGACAGGGCGTTGTTGCCGAGACGCTTAACCTGAGTCAGCTGCTCGGATACAAAACGGGCGGCACGGTGCACCTGGTCATCAACAACCAGATTGGATTTACTACGTTGCCCGAGGATGCGCGCAGTACCACTTACGCGACCGACCTGGCCCGGGCTATCGAAGCGCCCATCTTCCACGTCAACGGCGACGACCCCGAAGCTTGTGTGCGCATTGCGCGGCTGGCGCTGGAGTACCGGCAGCGCTTCAACAAAGACGTAGTCATCGATATGATGTGCTACCGTGTCCACGGCCACAACGAGGGCGACGAGCCGACCTTTACGCAGCCACTGCTCTACGAGAAGATTGAGGAGAAGCGCTCCCCGCGTAAGATCCATACCGAGCAGCTGCTACGGCGCGGCGAAGTGGAGCCCGACGAAGCCGAGCAGATGCTTGACGACTACCGTGGGCGCCTACAAGAAGCGTTTGAACGCACGAAAGATCTAGACGAGAAAGACGCTGAAAAGATCATCGAGCAACGCGCGACGCGCAAGGGCGATGCACTGCTGCCAAGCGTCGAAACCGGCGCCGAGCGTCCGCATCTGGAACGCGTCGTCGAAGCACTCACCGATCTGCCCGACGACTTCAACGTGCACCGCAAGCTGCGTAGGCAGTTTGGGAAGCGCAGCGATCTCTTCCACGAGAAAGAGCGCATCGACTGGGCCTTTGCCGAATCGCTTGCGATGGGATCGCTCCTGCAAGAAGGCACACCCATCCGCATGAGCGGCCAAGACACGCGCCGCGCTACATTCAGCCAGCGGCACGCCGTTCTCATCGACCAGGAAGACGGCAGCGAGTACACGCCGCTCAATAACCTGTCGGATGATCAGGCGAAGCTGCTGGTTTACGACAGCCTGCTCTCGGAATACGCGGCCTGCGGCTTTGAGTATGGCTACTCGGTCGAAGAGCCCAGCGCGCTGGTCGTGTGGGAGGCACAGTTTGGCGACTTCGCAAACGGCGCCCAGATCGTGTGGGATCAGTTTGTGTCCAGCGCCGAGCAGAAGTGGGGGCAGACCTCCAGCCTCGTGGCACTGTTGCCACACGGCTACGAAGGTCAGGGGCCGGAGCACTCCTCCGCGCGCCTGGAGCGCTACCTGCAGATGTGCGCTGAGCAGAACATGATCGTGGCGAACTTTTCAACGCCCGCGAACTACTTCCACGCGCTGCGCCGCCAGGTGAAGCGCGATGCAAACAAGCCGCTCCTCATTATGACGCCGAAGAGCTTGTTGCGGCATCCGCTCTGCGTATCCACCCCGAATGACTTAACGAGCGGCGGCGTACAAGAAGTCATTCCCGCCACTGCCGACCCCCTCGGCGTGAAGCGGCACGTCTTCTGCAGCGGCAAGGTCTACTACGACCTGGTACGCGCGCTGGAGAATGAAGAGGAGCTGCGCGATCAGATTGCGATTTCGCGGATCGAGCAGTTCTATCCGTTCCCGAAAGAGGATGTACGCGAAGAGCTCAAGCGCTACCAGTCGGCCCAGGATGTGATCTGGCTCCAAGAGGAGCCCGCCAACATGGGGGCGTGGTCGTTCCTGCAGCCGCGCCTCAACGCACTGCTGGAGGCTCTGCACGGCACCTGCGAAGAGCGCGCGCAGTACATCGGGCGCCCCGCCAGTGCAAGCCCGGCCACCGGCTCTGCGAAGGTGCACAAGCGCGAGCAAGAAAACTTCATTGCCGACGTGCTCGACGTGTAAGGACGCCCCAACATACTGGTCAAAACGAACACGCCGAGCGGTGCCTGCGGGCATAGCTCGGCGTGTTTTTGTACGGCGTACAAAGCGCCTGCCCGTGGTAGAACACTCGGCTACAGATGCGCTCTTGATCCTCGGTCAGCGCTACGCATTCCACCAGCCACACCGGACGGTTTTTGAAAGAGATGTTGCAAACGTGAATCGTAGGAGACTTGAATACAACCTATATACGTTGCATATTAACTTTACAACTAATTTTGGTTGTGAAAATATACCTTCTCCAAAGCTATGTACGCAGTGCTCACCGGCGACATTGTGGACTCCAACACAGCTTCGGCTTCTCTGATTGCCGAGGCGCTGCACGATACGTATCAGCGTGTGCAAGCTGTATACGAGGATGCACTGCCTTACCCACTCTCCGTATTTCGCGGCGACAGTTGGCAAATGGTGATTCCCGATCCAGCGCATGCGCTCTCGGTGTCCGTTCTTTTTCGTGCAGCCCTGCGCACCGAGCTTCAGCGCGATACGCGCATTGCTTGTGCAATTGACACGGTGGACACACTTGATCGCAATCACATAACAGAAAGCACAGGCGCTGCGTTTACCCGTTCGGGAACAGCCCTCGATGCCCTGGAAGCGCCCTACCGCATGCAGTGGCTTCTGCCCGAGGCCGCCTCGCCTCCGGTACAGATCGCTGCCGCCGCTCTCGCCGACTTAGCCGATCATATCATTATACACTGGACCGACGCGCAAGCCCAGGCTGTCTCCCTGCGTCTGTCTACCTGGCTACGCAATGGCGACACCTCGCAGCGTGCGTTGGCGGAGCAGTGGCATCCTGCGCCGATCACACAGCAGGCGTTCAGCAAACACCTGCAGCACGCCCACTGGCCACGGGTGCGCGATGCACTGCATCAGTACCGCACCCTTGCTCCACACCTGTCCTCCCTATCCATCTCAAACGCATGATGCCCTTCCTGGCAATTGGACTGCTCATTACCGGTGGCACCCTCGTTGTGTATGGCGGCGGGTAGTGGATGCAACGCATGCTCGCCCCATACAACGACGAGTTCAACGATACAGGTCTTGATGAAGCCGGACGGTTGATCGGATATGCCGAGTACATCATTATTGGCACGCTCTTGAGCTTTGCATATGCTGTTACGCTCTCCTATGTCGTGCGTTTACTACTACACGCCGTAGGCATAACGGGATGAGCAAGCACTGGCAACCCCATCCCGTTGCACGACACGCCCACTCACCACATTCCCATTGCAGCTGCTGCATCGTCTTTGTAGGTTGGATGCACCGTTTGGTCTCCCCCATTGAATCTGGTGCTGTTGATGCGCATTGTTTCGCCCCGTACGTGCTGGACGCTCACCCTCGGCTTGCTGCTGGCCTTGTGCAGCGCTTCGCTCGCGCATGCACAGCAGGTGCTCGACCACGACGACTACGCCATCTGGAACCAGATGCACACGCACGCCCTGGCGCCCAACGGCGCGTCGGTGCTCTACGTGCTGGGTCCCGAGCAGGGCAACGACACCCTGCGCGTCGCTCAGTCCGACGGCACCCCTTTGCTGGATGTGCCGCGCAGCGCCCACGACGCCCAGTTTACGGCAAACAGCCAGCACGTCGTCACGCGCATCGTACCGCCCACCGACACTGACGACGAGGACGCGCCCGACTCGCTCGCTGTAGCCTCTGTCGACACGGGCGAGGTGGAGCGCATCCCCGACATTGCCTCGTTCCGGCTGCCCGAAGAAGGTGGCAACTGGATCGCGTACCGCCAGGCCGATACGACCGATGCCGATGCAGACGACGCATCCGAAAACGCTGACTCCGACACCTCCGACACGCGCGAGGATGTCGGGTCTACACTGGTCCTGCGTTCGCTGGAGAGTGGCGAGGAACGTAGCTACGAGCACGCAACCGACGAATACGCGATGTCGCCCAACGGCGCCTGGCTCGTCTTTGCCCGCGCCACGCCCGACAGCACAGACGACGGCGTATTTGCCGTGCCTACCGAAACCGGGGATGCGCGTCCGCTGCTTACCGGACCCGGCAGCTACACCCATCTCACCCTCGACGAAGACAGCGAGCAGGTCGCCTTCCTCACTAACCGCGACGACGTTGATGCCGAAGCCATCTCTGCCGACGCATCTGCCCATACGCTCTACCACGCTTCGCTTGCTGAAGATGCGGAGCGCGTTGCCGGATGGAGTACCGACGGCCTCCCCGACGACTGGTGGGTGAGCGAGCACGGATCGCTCTCGTTTTCGGACGACGGCACGCGCCTGTTCTTCGGCACCGCCCCGCAGCCGGCGCCCGACACCACCGCTACGCTTCTTGACGAGCCCGTGGAGGTGGACGTGTGGCACTGGCAAGACGAGCGTCCGCAGAGCGTGCAGCTGAACGACCGCGACGACGAACTCCAGCGCAGCTACCAGGCGGTAGCTCATCTCGATGACGACAACCGCATCGTACAACTCGCCACCGAAGAGCGTCCCGAAGTCGAAGTGGGCAGCAATGGAAATGCAGATCGTGCCGTGGCGAACACCAGTCGCCCGTATCAGCAGGAAATGTCGTGGGATTTTCCGTCGTATCACGATGTGTACCTCATCAACGTAAACACGGGCGATGCGCGGCAGGTGCAGGAGCGTATCCAGGCCGAAGCCGAGCTCTCGCCCGAAGCCGAATACCTGACGTGGTGGGACGGCACTGCCGAAACGTGGTGGGCGCAGTCCGTCGAGGCAGGCAGCACGCCGGTCGATCTGGGGCAGGCCATTGACGCGCCGCTCTACAACGAAGACCACGACCTCCCCGCCTCCCCGTTTCCGTATGGATCCGCAG
>NZ_JAWOAR010000024.1:0-34110 GCF_046498435.1 Longimonas sp.
AATAAAACGGCCCCTTTCATCAACAGAAAAATCATTGCACACCCTGTCCTTCGGCCGAATCAGGGGATGCCCGAGCCGGTCTGCCTGAATAACTTTCCCGTCATCAAGCAGCCGGGGAATAACAAAATCCGGATTATTGAATGAATAAACTGCAAAGCTGACATATGCATCCATCCGGGCAATACTTTCCAGCCATACGGGAAGATGCTTCCTGTGCCTGCGGTTCCAGCGTTCAAGCATCAGTACACAGTTGATATCCCACAATAATAATCCGTTTAGAAAAACTGCTGCAATTATATTCAGGCGGTTGTCAAACGCCTCAACAATTTTCGATAGTTTCCTGATATGACCGGAAGGCGGAGTCCCCTCCTTTCGCAGGTGACGCTGAAGAGATTTAAGCAGGGGCGCATCAAAGCCGCTATTATGAATTATATGCAGAAGCTCGCCGTATTTCCTTAATGTGTTCAGTCTGTTGGTCACCAGTTCATGCATCTCATTTATGTGCTTTAATAACACACCGGTCAGAATCAGCTGCAAAAAGAACATTATAAGGAAACCTGCAACAGGCAGTATCCCGGCAACAGTAAAAACCAGAATGCCGAGGGTCAGGGCGGGCAAAAGCTTCGCCGCCGTCAGCAGTGTGTAATTCCTGGTGAAACGTGAAGGCGAATTAACGTACTTCAGCAGCCGGAACCTGTCCGTTTGCCCTTCTTTGTGCATCCTGCCCGTTGCCATAAATTGCTGACAGAAGTCCGGTTTAGTGCTCATCTCCGTGAAAGCTTTCTGCCTTCGCCTGATTTGTGAGGCTTCACTTGCCGGCTCAAGAAGCATTCCGGCAAGGCAGTCCCTGCCCGCAAGGGTGCAGGTCCTGTTCAAATACTGAAAGAGAGAATCAGAACCGAAAAGATCAAGATCAAGCGAATACGGGTGATCCGGATCTGCATATCCTCTGCCATCGGCAAAAGAACTGAGGTTGCCCCTGAATGCCTCTATTTCACCAAGATTGACATCAACCAGTGAGGAGACATATCTGCTCCGCCGCTCAAGTACACTGTAGTACTTTACAAGAGCTAAAAAAGCTGCAAACAGCAACATGAAAACAAGGACCGCAGTCCGGGGGTTCTCTCTCACAAAGGCAAGGGGAATGAAGACCATCAGAATAAACAGGGCAAGCCTCAAAAATACGAATATCCTCAGGCGCTGTCTTATCTCCTTTAACTGATCCGAATATTCCGCATGTTTTTTCCTGTAATAAGAGAGTGCAGTGTCTGACATAAATATTCCGTATTCTCTATACACCTTAAAATCAACAGGCAAAAGTAATAAATTAAATTGTCAATCTGCAATTTCACCCTTATGCCTTAATTCATTCAGAGCTTTCTCCATCTTTTCCCGTACCATTATGCTTATATCATGAGGTTCCATATCTTCAAACTTCTCCGGCATGACAGGGTCCAGAACCTTCAGAATGACAGGTGTTTTTTTCCTTATTACGTATCCCTTTTTAGGCAGGGACTCACCGGTACCATCAAGAACAATGGGTAATATCGGACATTGTGCCTGACGGGCCAGCCTGAAGGCCCCCTCCTTGAAATTACGCATATTGCCATCTGCAGAGCGCGTACCTTCAGGAAAGATCATTATCGAACTTCCCTGCCTGATATGGCGTTTGCAATCACGCATCATCCTGATAAAACTTCTCCGGCTCGCACGGTCCAGCACCACATACCTGTTAAGCATCATATTCCAGCCTACAAAAGGGATGTACAGGTTTTCTTTTTTTGAAACCCATTTAAAATGAAAGAAAAGGGAATGGATGACCAGGATATCAAGCATCGACTGGTGGTTGGAAACTGCCACGTAAACACGGGAATGATCAATCTTCTCCCTACCCTCAATATGAAGGGGCCAGAACGGATTGAGCCGGATATAAAGCGACCCCCAGAAACATGAATAACGGTGCTGGAGCCAGAGCCTCCTGTCAAAAGGGGAGGTGAACACCCAGAGGACCAGTGCCCCGGCAAAAATTACTATGCAGGAAAGACCGACAAAAAGCCAGTATATTATTGAAAAAACAATATACCACATGAACCAGCAGATATTAAATTAATAGCCGGGATTATATAATTATCCCCCTTTTTAAGGTGCTAAAATACGGCTTTTTTTACAATCACTTATCCTGTCACCGGCCCAAATTGTAAAGTATAAACAAGTCATTACATCGCTGCCGGTTTATATTTTGTGCATAAATAGTGATGACGGCCATTGAAACGGAAAATCCCTTTTTCTATATTTGTCTGAGAATCACCAAAACAATCCAACTATGCGAATCCCGGTAACCAGGAAAGATATCAGATTCATGCCCGATCCCCGAAGGGTGATAATAAGATACTTTGATAATGGAATTGACAGAACCATTGCCCTGGTTGAAAGGGTCCTGGCCATGTCAGAGGAGGAAGCCGGTTTTGCCCTTATGCACACATTAAGGGAATTTTCCAAAAGACACAGGAACATCACTGATGTCTTCAACAATCATTTTACCAGGGTTAAATCACAGATGCATGCCATAAAAATAGACCTGGGAAACCTTTCGGAGGACAAAAAGCTGCTGATAGGCTCATATTTTTCCCTGGAATATTCAATTGAATCGGCAGCATTCTTTAACCCTTCAATGGTGGAGTCTCCCGACCAGACAGGTCTGGAAAAGGGAAGCAAAAGAATAATAGTGAGTTTCAGGGCCACCGGTGAAGGGCATATCTCTTCCATTGTCTTTCATTCGGGAGTGATAGACAGGAACGGCCATATGCAATTTGAGAAATCCGGCCGCTACATTGAAGAAGCGGAGATGGTTAAACGCTACAAATACAAAAAAATATCTTTCTCCAGCAAGCTTAAGGAGATGAACCTGCCACAAGGAATAATCGAAAATGTAATGAACAGGCTGGGCAACGAATTCATATACGGGGAACTGCTTGCCTCGGTTAACCGGACCCTTGAGGAAAATAACACATCGGCAGAGAAAAAGCAGGCCATAGAAGAGATCGTGTGGCTGGCGGACTCGCATTATGAAGTGAAGTTCTCCCGCGACACCGATATATCAGAAAGGGTTATTTTCCCCGTTTCATTTACCGAAAGAAAGGGTATTGAAGATGCACGTTTCGTGAAATTCACCGAAGACAACGGCGAAACAAAATACTATGCCACCTATACGGCATATGACGGGAATACCGTCCTTCCCAAGCTTATCCAGACGAGAGATTTCTGCAAATTCACCATTAAGCCCCTTCACGGGAACGGCGCCCAGAACAAAAATCTGGCATTGTTCCCCCGGAAGGTAAAGGGGAAATATGTGATGCTTTCACGAATAGACGGAATAAACTCCTTTATAGGATTTTCCGAAAAAATAAACCTCTGGGATGAGCCCATTATGCTGCAGGCCCCCAACCATTTCTGGGAATTTATACAGATAGGCAACTGCGGTTCACCTATAGAGACGCCCGAAGGCTGGCTGGTGCTAACCCATGCAGTCGGACCGGTTCGCCAGTACTGCCTCAGCGCCACGCTGCTGGATCTTGACAACCCCACAAAGATGATCGGTCACCTTAAAGAACCCCTGCTGGTGCCCAACAGCCAGGAAAGGGAAGGATATGTCCCCAACGTGGTATATTCATGCGGGGCAATGGTACACAACAACGAGCTGGTTATTCCCTACGGGCTTTCCGATACAGGTGCGGGATTCGCATCAGTAAGCATGAATGAGCTCCTTGCAGAGCTTAAATCCTGAAGGTCGGTTTGCAACAGGCTTTGACGGCAACACTAAATCCCGAGAATTTTTTTATAAACATCAAGATAGCCGGACGCCATCTTCTCAATACTGAAATTTTGCAACGCCCACTGCCTGCAATAACGGCGTTCAAGCCCTGCAACCCGGTCTACACTCTCAGCAGCTTCATCAACAGATCCGGCAAGAAAACCGGTCTTACCGTTAACTATAAGCTCCGGCATTGATCCCCGGTTGAATGCTATCACCGGGGTTCCGCAAAACATCGATTCAGCAACACTTAGTCCGAAAGGTTCCTCAAAGTTCACCGGATGCAGCAAAGCATAAGCTCCTCCAAGCAGCTCATCCCTTTTTTCCGGTCCGACACTGCCGAGATATACGACCTGCTCACCGTCAATATACGGCTCCACCTTCTGACTGAAGTAATCCTTATCCTGGACTATTCCGGCAATCAAAAGCCTCCTCCCCGCCTTTCCGGCAATCTGTACGGCCTCGTATGCCCCCTTGTCATGATGTATGCGGCCGAGAAAAAGCAGGTACTCTTCAGGATCCTTGCTGAAAGTGAATTCTGAAGGATCCAGACCGTTATACACGGTTGCAATATACGACAACTCGCTGCTCCTGTCCGAATTGCTTATTGAAACATAACTTACGCTGTCATTGTATCTTTTGTAAACCGGGATGATTTTCGGCGATGAAAAACCGTGTATGGTAGTCACCATAGGTGTATCAATCAACCTGGAGTATGTAACCGGCAGAAAATCAAAATTGTTGTGTATCAGGTCATACTCCTCCGCCCTCTCCATCAGGCAGGAGATATGCATGCATTCGTCCACCTTGGCATCTGCCTCTTTATCCTCCTCATATCCCTTATTACAGATATATTCGAGTTTCCCCGGACTCTGTGAATCACCGGTGGCGAAAAGAGTGACTTCAACACCCAGGTCTGCCACACCCTTAGCAATATTGTAAGATACCTGTTCCCACGGACCGTAATGTCGTGGCGGGGTTCTCCAGGCCACGGGAGAAAGAAGAGCAAGTTTTATCATAACCTCTGTATATTGATAAGCAATAACAGGATACTCCTGTTATCAGGCTTTCCGGCAACTATTTTGGGCCGGTTAGGATATTAAATCAAAAAACTGAACTATGTCTCCAGCTCCACCACCGTGATTCCGGAACCTCCAAACTGCACATTCTCGTCACGGTATGACCTGACAAGGGGTACCGTTGCAAGGTAATCGCGTATTATCTCCCTCAGAATGCCATTCCCCTTGCCGTGCAGTATCCTGACCTTCCCTGCACCAACCATAAGTGCATCATCTATAAAATGGCTGATAATATCCATGGCTTCATCGGCACGCATACCCCTTACATCCTTCTCTGACCTGAAACTGAGTTTCTTGTCCCTTATACCCGATGCCGTGCTACCACCGGTGCCGGCTGATACCTTCCTCAACTCTTTCACCTCGCCGCGGCTCATCTTTTCCAGCTTGCTCTCCTGCACCGTGGTTATCATATTCCCGAAGGCAACCATTATGCTTCTCCCGTTTACATCGAGCACCTCTCCTGCTATGTCACGACCAAAAAGCCGCACGTGATCGCCCTTTCTTATAACACTGTCCTGCCTTTCAGCCTCCTGCTTCCCTTCCCCGGAAACAGGCGCATCCCCTGATTCCCTTTCCTTCTTCTCCTTTAACCTCTCCTTTTTTGCCTTGATTTTTTCAATTTTCTTCTCAACAGATGACCCGGCTCCTGCTTCAGCACCCTCCTCAACGCTGCTTTTCATACCCCCGAGCTTCTCCCTGGCATCTCTTGTCCTCTCCTTCTCTGCCTGCGACTCTTTTATCTCCCTTATGGTATTTTCGATTGTTTTGTTCACACTGTCAAGCAGCATTTTAGCCTCCTCCCTGGCACGGGCGATGATCTCCTTCCTCTCCTTATCTGCCGTTTCAAGCTGCGATCCGTAACGCTCCAGATCCAGTTCAAGCTTTTTTTCCATCTGCCGGATATTCCTCCTTTTCCTGTCCCAGTAATGCTTGTCACGAATAATATCCTTCAGGTGCCTGTCAAAATGAACATGGTCTTCGCCGACCCGGGAGGAAGCGGACTGCAGTATCTCTTCAGGTATACCTGTCTTGCGCGCTATCTCGAAGGCAAAGGAACTGCCGGGCTTGCCTGTCTCCAGACGGAAAAGCGGCTCCATCCTGCCTGTATCGAATAACATGGCTCCGTTCATTATACCCTGTGCCGAAGCTGCAAAATGCTTCAGGTTAGTGTAATGGGTGGTGATAACTCCCCTGGTGCCGCTGCGGTTAAGCTGATCGAGTATCGCCTCGGCTATGGCACCTCCCGGCAGCGGCTCTGTGCCCGCGCCAAACTCATCGATAAGTATAAGGGTGTGCTCACCGCTGTTGCGGAGAAAGAATTTCATATTGACAAGGTGTGAGCTGTAGGTACTCAGGTCGTTTTCAATAGACTGCTCATCGCCTATGTCAATAAAGATGCCGCCAAAGATACCGGCTTCCGAATTTTCAGACATCGGCACCAGCATGCCGCACTGCAGCATGTACTGCAAAAGACCCACGGTCTGAAGGCAAACAGACTTTCCGCCTGCATTAGGACCGCTGATAACAAGTATCCTGTTATCATCGTTAAGCTCTATGTCAAGCGGCACCGTTTCCCGTCCCTCCTTCTTCAGGGTCAGGTAAAGAAGGGGGTGAAGGGCCCTTTTCCATTGCAAAACCGGTATATCCCTCAGAACAGGCATTACAGCTCCAACCTTAACGGCAAATACCGCCTTTGCCCTTATAAAATCTATCAGCCCCATAAAACGGAAAACCTCAAACAGCTCATCCAGGTATGGCCTGAGCAAATCAGCAAATTCCCGCAATATCCTGATAACTTCCCTCTTTTCGGCATATTCCATCTCCCTTATCTCATTGTTCAGCTCTACAACCTCGGCAGGCTCGATATAGGCTGTCCTGCCGCTGGCCGATTCATCATGAACAAAACCTTTTATCTTGCGCTTCATAGATGCATTCACCGGGATCACCAGCCGCCCGTCACGTATCGCCACCCCGGCATCGGGATCTGCAAGTCCCGCACCCTGTGCACTCTTCATGATTGACTGCATCCTCCTGGATACAGATACCTGTTTCTTACTGATCTCGCGTCTGAGCAACTGCAAGTCGGGAGAGGCATTGTCCTTCATACGGCCCTCTTTGGTGAGCAGAGCCGAAAGCCTGTCGCGTACAAATGCCGGCACTGATGCAATGCTTGTGAGGGCAGTTAGCTCAGGGTAGCTTTCCGCATTCCTGCCTTTGAAATAGTTCATTATGCCCCTGGCAGTGTCAAGTGAGCGTCTGAGCTCAAAAAGCTCGTTAAGCTCCATAAAGGTGCCTTCAACATGCAGCTTCTTCAGCCAGGGTGTTGCATCGCTTATATGCCCGAGGGGAGGCTCTTCACCAAAAAGAAGGATCCGCCTGAACTCATCGGTCTGCCGCAGCTTCAGTTCAATATCATCATACAGCGTAAGAAAAGAGATATTTTCAGCATGCTGCCGTCCCAGGCTGCACAGGCAAAGCTCTGCAAGCATTTTCCGTATGCCTGAAAACCCTGTCTTCTCATCAAATTTGGGCGGATATATCATCAGGATATTATTAAACCAGCAAAGTTAACATCAAATAACCATTTTAACCAAACAGTACCGTTTTATAACCACGTCCCGGTTCCCGGAAATAAATCGCTGCCCTGGGCGAGTAACCACATTTAAAATAATCCGCCGCCTGCTTGCGGCCTATCACGAAAAAGTTTATTTTTGTGCCGCCGGCAAAATTTAATCAGAACAGCATCATAACATAAATAATGAAGGACTTCAAGCGTCACCTTATCACATCCGCCCTGCCTTACGCCAACGGGCCCATCCATATCGGACACCTGGCCGGTGTCTATGTGCCATCAGACATCTACACCCGCTATCTGCGCCTCCGCGGCAGGGATGTTATCCATATCTGCGGCTCCGACGAACATGGCGTTCCTATAACAATCAAAGCCAGGCAGGAAGGAGTGACACCGCGGCAGATAGTGGACCGCTACCATGAAATGAACAAATCATCTTTTGAAAAATTCGGCATCTCGTTCGATATCTACTCACGCACTTCAAATGCCATACACTACGAAACAGCTTCGGAAATATTCAGAACCCTCTATGACAAGGGAGAATTTATTGAAAAGACCACTCCGCAATATTACGATGAGGAGGCCGGGGTTTTTCTGGCAGACCGGTACATACAGGGAACATGTCCGCACTGTGATAATGAGAATGCATTCGGTGACCAGTGTGAGAAGTGCGGTTCTTCCCTCAACGCCACTGACCTTATCAATCCGCGCTCAACCATAAGCGGCTCAAAACCCGTGATGAAAGAGACGAAACACTGGTTCCTGCCTCTGGATAAGTATGAGCCTTTTTTGAAAAAATGGATCCTTGAGGGCAAAAAACACTGGAAACCCAATGTTTACGGCCAGTGTAAATCATGGCTCGACCAGGGGCTTCAGCCCAGGGCGGTGAGCAGGGATCTCGACTGGGGGGTGCCTGTTCCGCTGGAAAATGCCGAAGGCAAGGTGCTGTACGTTTGGTTCGATGCGCCTATCGGGTATATTTCGGCAACAAGGGAACTGACAGAAAACTGGGAGAAATACTGGAAAGACGGTGAGACAAGGATGGTGCATTTTATCGGCAAAGACAACATCGTATTTCACTGTATCGTCTTCCCCTCCATGCTGAATGCCGAAGGCAGTTATATACTGCCCGACAATGTTCCTGCCAACGAGTTCCTCAACCTTGAAAATGACAAGATATCAACATCACGTAACTGGGCGGTCTGGCTGCATGAATACCTTGAAGATTTTCCCGGCAAACAGGATGTTCTCAGATACGTACTCTGTGCCAACGCACCTGAAACCAAAGACAATGACTTTACCTGGAAAGATTTTCAGGCCCGCAACAACAACGAGCTTGTTGCCATCTATGGCAATTTTATAAACCGCGCCATCGTGCTTACACACAAATATTTTCAGGGCAGGGTTCCCGGCCGGGGAGAGTTATCAGACCTTGACAGGGAGGTGCTTGCCGCTATGCCGGAGATCAGGAAAAAACTGGAAGAGAGCATTGAACAGTTCCGTTTCCGGGAAGCACTTAAAGAGGCAATGAACATGGCTCGTCTGGGTAACAAGTACCTGGCCGATACAGAACCATGGAAAATATTTAAATCTGAACCTGAGAGGGTTAAAACGATCATGAACATCGCCCTTCAGATCTCTGCCTCACTGAGCCTACTGACAGAGCCTTTCCTGCCTTTTGCGGCAGCCCGGCTGAAAAAATTCCTGAATATCAGCAATATATTATGGGACCATGCAACTGACAAGGATATTGTTGCAGAGGGTCATATGATAGGGAGCGGGGGACTGTTGTTTGAGAAAATTTCAGATGAAGAGACCGGGAGGCAGGTAAACAAGTTGCTGGCCACCAGAGAACAGAATGAAAATAAAACCCTCTCCCCCATGATGCAGGCGAAAGACAGCATTAATTACGACGAGTTCTCATTGATGGATATACGAACCGGTACCATTATTGAAGCCGAAAAGGTTGCAAAGACCAAAAAGCTGCTGAAACTTACAATTGATACCGGAATAGACACCCGTACAGTGGTCTCCGGCATAGCAGAATATTTTGATCCGGCCTCACTTACCGGCAAGCAGATTTCTGTGCTTGTAAACCTGGAAGCAAAAAAAATAAGAGGCATCGAGTCAAGGGGCATGATCCTTATGGCAGAAGATCCCGGGGGGAAACTGGTATTTGTTTCTCCCACTGAGAACATAGCGAACGGCTCTGTTGTAAAATAATTTAGTGTCTGTCTATAAAGTCAGTGTCTGATTCAGAAAGTCACATTTGATGAATTTTGACAAATGAGAGATTCATAGCATGTGAGTTCGACCAAAGGTCAATGTTCGTATTCAAGGCTTGCGAAGTCAAAAAAAGCGGAGTTTACTATGCGTAAATGAGCATTTTTTTGACGAGCGTAACGCAGAAGACGGGCATTGTGGACAGACTAATTATATGCTGAGCATCCAGGTGTCGGTCCTGCCCTGCATTGTCCTTACCTGTCGAAGCATCTGCAAAGCCTCACCGGGATTTTCTGTGGAGTAAAGAGATACCCGGAACATTCCCCTGTCAGATTCAATAATCTCACTCCTGTAACCCTCTTCCTCCAGCCTCTCCCTTAATATACGGGCATTATGCCCGCTCCTGAAGCTGCCTGCCACCAGGTAGTGCCTTCTTACAGCGGCCGGTTTCGCAGCCACTGTCTCCATCACCTCCTGTTTATCAGAAAGAACGGATACATCACCGGGCAGCAGTGCACCGGGTTCGTCCGCAGGCCCGGTTACTGCATCTGCCGGTGCCGCATCATGGAGCCCCGGCCCGGATACCTCCTCATACATCAGCGCCCGGCGCTGACTGCTCATTTCCCCGGGGGTTGCTGAATCAGGGGAATCCGGCATGACAACATCATCACCGGCAACCGGTGAAATCCTTACTCCCGAATCTACGACAGCGGCAAAAGGATTCAGCGAGGAGAGATCAAAACTGAATTCCCTGATAAGATCACTATTCATTGCTCCCCACGTAATCGCTGCAACAAGGGGTATACCTATAGCGGCATAACGCAGCATCTTTTTTGCCCTGCGCCGGAACCCCGTTGCCTCTTTATCAGACGGCATCCTCTTCTTTTTACCTGCCTTCTGAACGGTATCAAGGGCAGGATAACGAAAAAATGAAAGCCCGTAAGAATCGGTAAGAAAATTGGCTGACGGATCGGGGTCAAACTCCGGCTTCCCGTCCCTGGCCGGTAAAAACTGGCCTATCCCTTCAAAATGTACCACCCTGCCTTCATCAAGCTTGCGGTTCACCTCACCGGCAAAATCTTCAACAAGCTTCCTGGCATCAACATAATTTACCGAAAGCCTGGCTGAAAGGTAACTGATCAGCAGTCCGTCATTGTGATCCAGCCTGGCATTGAAACCAACCTCCCTGGCAGGAGGAAAGAAACTGCCGGCAGACCTGTCAATACGGGCCGAACGCTCATTGGTCACAAAACCGCCGAAGCCGGGTACAACAACACAATCATGGTGATATAGAAGATCTCTGATATGATTTACTAGTTCCAAAACAAATGCTTTTAAATATTACAGTAAAACAAAAACATCCGGTATTCACTCAGAACAAAAGTAAAGAATTATTCGGTGATATGTCTCAACCTGCATCAATTTTTTTTAACTTTGCTGACTGCTGAAAAAAAATCCGCACCGGATTATGGAAAAAATTCAAATGGTCGACCTTACAGGCCAGTATAACAAGATCAGAAATGAGGTTGACTCTGCTATGAAAAATGTCATCAGCTCCGCATCCTTTATCAACGGACCTGAAGTAGGGGTATTCAGCAAAAACCTTGAAGCTTACCTGGACGTAAACCATGCCGTTACATGCGGCAACGGCACCGATGCATTGCAGATAGCCCTGATGGCAAGCGGACTGGAACGGGGAGACGAGGTTATAACCACCCCCTTTACCTTTATCGCCACGGTAGAGGCCATCGCACTGCTCGGACTCAAACCGGTGTTTGCCGATGTCTGCCCGCGTTGTTTCAATATCAGCACCGCGGAGATTGAAAAACAGGTAACAGGAAAAACCAAAGCTATCCTTCCCGTGCATCTGTACGGACAATGTGCCAGTATGGAAGGTATAACGGAAATTGCCACACGGCATGATCTGTTTGTCATTGAAGATGCCGCCCAGGCACTGGGCAGTGAATATAGCTTTTCAAACGGGCTGGTAAAAAAGGCAGGCACCATAGGACATATAGGGTGCACAAGTTTTTTCCCTTCCAAGAACCTGGGTTGCTTCGGCGACGGTGGTGCCATGCTGACCAACAACCCCGTGCTGGCTGAGAAAATGCAGTCCATTTCACGGCACGGCTCGCTTATAAAGTATTACCACGAAAGGATAGGTGTTAATTCAAGGCTTGATACCCTCCAGGCAGCCATTCTTGATGTGAAGCTAAGGTACCTTGACCGCTATAACCAGGCAAGGGTCATGGCAGCTGATTATTATGACCGGGCCCTTGGAGGGATCGATCAGTTGATCCTGCCTGAACGCATAAAACAGTCCTCCCACATATTCCATGCCTATACCCTCAAGACAACGGTCCGGCACAGGGATTCCCTGCGCCTGTTCCTCAGGGAACGAGGCATTCCGACAATGGTTTATTACCCTGTACCCATGCATCTGCAAAAAGGCTATTCGGCATACGGATATAAAAAAGGAGATTTCCCCGTTTCCGAAGAACTGGCCTCCTCAGTCCTCTCCATACCAATGCATACCGAGCTTACGCAGGAACAGCTTGAATATATCTGTGATGGCATAAGGGATTATTTTAAAACCGCATAAGATGAGTGAAAAAGAGAAGGGCTACCAGGCCCATGAAACAGCAGTCATTGATGAAGGTTGCACCATCGGAGCCGGTACACATATCTGGCATTTCAGCCATATAATGACGGGTTGTATTATTGGAGAAAACTGTAATCTCGGGCAGAATGTTGTGGTCTCCCCGGGAGTGGTGCTGGGAAAGAACGTGAAGGTGCAGAACAATGTATCAATATATACAGGTGTGATATGTGAAGATGATGTTTTCCTCGGACCCTCCATGGTATTCACCAATATTGTCAATCCGCGGAGCGCAGTGGTAAGGAAAGAGCAGTATGTGAAAACCCTTGTGGGAAAAGGAGCAAGCATAGGTGCCAATGCAACCATAATATGCGGTAACAATTTAGGCCCCTACTCCTTTATTGGTGCAGGGGCAGTGATAACAAAGGAGGTGAAGGCCTATGCCCTGATGGCGGGAAATCCTGCACGCCAGGCGGGATGGATGAGTGAATACGGGCACAGGCTGGAGTTCGGTGATGACGGCATTGCCACATGCCGGGAAAGCGGAGAAAAATACAGGCTGGAGAACGGGCAGGTCAGTAAAATATCCTGAATGGCCGTCAAAGTCTTTCAAAGCCTAATCTGATAAAAAAATGCACAAATTCCGTTAAGTCCCGAAATACCCTGTTAACCGAAATATTAACAACAAGTAATAATTTCACGATCCTGAAATATGTCCGTTAAAAAAAATAATTTTGCCCTCATTGGTGTTGCAGGCTATATTGCCGTCAGGCACCTCCAGGCAATAAAAGAGACCGGCAACATACTGCTTGCCACCCTCGACCCCTTTGACAGTGTAGGGGCTATAGACAGTTACTTCCCCGAGGCCGACTTCTTTGTGGAATTTGAAAGATTCGACAGGCATATATACCGGTATCGGTGGAGGCGAGAATGACCTGTTCCTCTCCACCGGGGCCGAGCAGAAGGACGACCCGAAGGTTACGCCCGAAGTGCGGGCTGTTGGCTACCGTGGTGAGGATCCGAACCTCTGGCTGATCCGGAAGACGCCCGACTTCGTCGAATCGGCGCCTGAGTTCGTCGAGGTCGTCCCAGTCAATTTTGCCATCGTACTGCTTGGGCCGACCCGGGCCTTCGCTTCGAGGACCGGTGTACAGGTAGCGCAGGTTCGCATCCGAGCGGAGCCGCGTGATGAGGTCTCCCCCGAGATCTGTTACGGTGTCAAAGACCTTCTGCTTCGCGTAGAAGCCGTCCCCCACCCAATAGGAGACGCCCAACTCGGTAAGCGTCTCGTACAGATCGATGATCTGTTCCAGGTAGAAGTCGACGCGGGAGTAGCCGCCGGTCTCTCCCGGAAGTTCAGGAGGCGTCTGGGTGGCATCGACCCCAAAGGCGCGGCGACTCTCCGTTGCAACGACGCCGAGAATCGATACTTCCAGTCCCTTCTTCGAGCGCCCCGCCAACGACGAGAAGAACCGGCCGAGGCCCCACGTCTCGGTTCCGCTTTTGGGCAGAAAGCTACAATCGAACACGCCAATGATGGGCTCGTCTGGATGCCGACGCAGGCGCAGAATCGTCAGGTTGAACCAGACCCACTGAAACGCCTTCTGGAAATAGCGGCGGAAGGTTTGCTCATGGAGCGGACTGAAGCGAGCCAGATTCGTAAAGTTGACCCGGCCTCGAAGCGCAAAGACCGCTTCAAACAGCGTCTGTAGGAACCGGCGTTGCCAGAAGCCGATGTTGCAGTTGTAAATGTCCGTCATTTTTCGGAAAATGGTGGATACCACAGGCGCAAACAGCGGTTGTGGAAGCATAGGTCGTAGGAACGCGGGATTCGTTTGGTCGCGAACCGTACCTTACGGCCTATCGCTTTTTCATGCAAATCCGCCCCGTACCTGCACGGAGTGTTGGCTTCACCGACCTTGGCATTCCGTTCACGGCGCAGGAGCTTACGTACCGCCTCCGCCAGGTCGACCTCGACGGAACGGCTTCGTACAGCGATCAGCGTACAGTCATGATAGGGGCTCCGGTCACGCTGCAGCTGGATGCGCCCTATCCGAACCCTGTACGCGGTATGGCCACGGTTAACTATCAGCTTCCGGCTGCCGGCGACGTAACCATCGCGGTCTACGACTTGCTTGGACGCAAGGTCATGACGCTGCAGGATGGTGCTCAGGAAATGGGGCGTAAGAGCATCCAGATGAACACGCAGCAGTTGGCATCGGGGACGTATTTCCTGCGTCTGCAAACAGACGAAGATGTGCTCACCCAGCGCCTGACGGTCGTACGCTAAGTCGTATGCTAACACGTGCGCTCCACTCATACCGCTGTGCTGTTCTGGAAAACAGAGCAGCGCGTCCCACATGCCCGATTGTCTTCAGATGGTCGGGCATGTGTGGTCCGCGGAGGGCATTGGGAGGGCATGGAAGAACCACGCGCTCGAATAAGGAGGGTAGATCCACTCCACAGCAGGGATGGATCCGCTTTGGTGGGTTGCATGGCTTGTAGATACCACATGTATTCCGTTGCCGCTGAGCACAAGTTCACACTCCCTCGGAATTATGGGCAGCATGCAGGGGCAGAGAACAGTGCGTCATTGCCGATGCTACGCCGGGGAGCCCCGGCAGGTGTTTTGCATGCATGTGATAAGCCTGTGAGACTCCAGATAAGGTCCGCTCCTATCCGCCAGTGCCTCAGATTCGGGGTGCGTCTACACCAGTTAGCAAGTGCGTATGCGACGGGTCATACGGTTAGCCCGAGCTTTTCGTCCAACAGTTGATCTAACGTTTCCGTGGTGGCCTCGTCCACAACGTTGAGCGACCGGAGTCCGGTAAGTTGGTCGATGAGGCTTCGTCCGGCGTCCGTGTTGGTCGCGGGCCCACAGACAAAGTCGGGGTTCAGGTCGGCAGTTTCCATCATTCCGCGCGCGGCGTACGGGTCGCTGGCGACCAGGGCTACGCAGCGCACTGCGTTGTGAATGGCGCCAATAGCCGTCATGCCATTGTACGCCTCCAGAGGCGACGCGCCAATCTCGATGACGGCGACATCTATCGTTTCGGTTGCCATACGCGGCAACAGCGTACGCAAGTGCTTCCTGTAGACGTCTGGCGGGCACACCGTAGAGGGAAGCCCAGCATCTACAAAGTCGAAGATTACATCTGCGCCGGCATCGCTCATGGCCTGCACATCGCGGTATCGTCCCGCGCCTGTGAGTTTGGCACCCAGGACGCGGGCCCCGAGGCGTTTCAGCCGGTGGATGATGGTCTTGGCCACCGTGGTTTTCCCCATAGACATAGACGTACCGGTAACCAGCACAGTAGGAATTTGAAATGGCGTGTGGGATACGTCGGGGATGCATTGCGCCATCGTGGCTTTGGTGCCGTTGACATGGACGTGTCCCTCGTAGACCACGTCCAAGAAGTCGGGCAGAAACGGCGCTTTAGAGCTACACGTTCCCAGGAGTCCTGCGCTGGTGAGCAGGTGCATGCGGCCATCTGTGCCTGTGAGGCGCCAGTCGCCTGTGCCTGATAGGGTAGCGCGCCGTTCGCCCAGCGCGCCAATAAAGCGCTGTCCCTTCATCAGCGGCCGCATGCGCCCGGTTGACAACTCCAGTTCGTCATAGCCAGTCGGGGGGTGGTCTACCAGGCACGCCACGTAGTCGCCCGTGGCCCACGCGCCGCGCGGCAAGGCCGATACGGTGAACGGTGTAGTGTCTAACGATGAAATACGTGTAAGGGAGGGGAGCAGGTGTGGAGAGGCCATAGCGGAGCGGACGGTTAGCAAGGGAGAGACGACGAACGAACGAAGTCATGGGTGGAGGGAAGCCGTGGACCTGTACCGCATCAAGGCGTGTGCTCGGACTCGGGCGCGTGGGGCACGGATACGGGATCGGCCATCAGCAGTAGGGCCAGCAACGCGGTGCGCTCCACCAGTTGGTCGATGTCTACATGTTCGTGCTCGGCATGGGCCCCGTCGCCCACGGGTCCGAGGCCATCGAGTGTGGCCGAGAAGAGGCTTGTCTCGTTGCCATCGGAGGCCCCGCCAGCGCGTCCTTCTCCGAGCGTGAGTCCCAACTGCTCGCTGGCCTGCTGGGCCAGGTGCCAGAGGGCGCGGTTACGCGGTGTGCGCTCCAGCGGTGGCCGGCCAAAGTGGCCTTCCACGTTGAGCATCACGTTGGGGGTGGCGGGCTCAAGAGCAAAAATAGACTGCTCAACTTCCTTTGCATCCTCCATGGTACGCACACGCACATCCACCTCCGCCCGGCTCCGCGGGGCCACCACGTTGGGCCGCTGGCCGCCCTCAATGGTGCCCACGTTCACCGTGATGCCGCGCTCCGGGTCGTTCAATGCGTGCAGGTGCTGTACCACATGCGAGAGCTCTACGATGGCGCTGGCCCCGCCCTCCGGATCCAGCCCAGCATGTGACGCGCGGCCCTGCACCTCGATGGTGAAGCGACCCACGCCCTTCCGAGCGGTCTTCAGCCGGCCCTCTGGCCCGAGCGCTGGCTCCAGTACGAAGGTCCGCTGGACAGCTCGGGCCAGGCGCCGGATGCGGGGGCGCGACTCGACACTGCCAACCTCTTCATCGGAATTCAAGAAGATCACCGGTTGCAACGGGGGCGTTAACGAGAGGTCCTGCAGCGCCCGTAGAGCAAACACCATCTGCACAATACCACCTTTCATATCGAACACTCCAGGTCCGTAGAGGCATCCATTCCGCTGCTCCACGGGCATTTCCTTCAGCGTGCCCAGCGGCCATACGGTGTCTACGTGCCCCAGCATGAGTTGGGCGGGCGTGCCCGAGGTTGCCGAAATAGGACGCGCAAGGAGTTGCCCCCCAGAGGCCTTCCCTGGCAGGCGTAGGAAGCGGAAACCGAGCGGCTTCAGCGCCTCTTCGACCAGCTCAAATACTGGTGTCTGTGCTTCTGGAACATCGGAGGGCGACTCCGCCTCGACCAGCGTTTGCAGGAGCGCCACCAGGTCAGCACGGTGCTCCTCTGCAACGCTCATCACATCATCCGCACAGTCTTCTACTGTAGTGTCAATCCTCATTTTGATAGTTGCTCTGCAATTATCCTCCCACGAAGCTTGTCATGGTGAGCGTAGTCGAACCATCTCCTTGGCGTTTAGCAGGAACTTTTCGGGACGGCACGGCACACGTATCCATCTTGGTTTAGCCCATAGAATGACCTGTGACACAGCACTACTGCTCTGTCAACCCTCATTTTGATGGTTGCCCGGGCATCATCCCCCCAACGAAGCCTGTCATGGTGAGCGCAGTCGAACCATCTCCTTGGTGTTTAGCAGAAACTTTTCGGGACGGCACGGCACGCGTATCTATCTTGGTTCAACCCAAACATTAACCTGTGACACGACACTACTGCCCTGTCAAGGATAATTTTTCGGGTTGTGTGATAGTATGGAATCCCTCCCCCTAAATCCCCCTCCTCTGAGGGGGACTTCATGAGAGCGTCCTATGGGTCCTTCCTCCCCGGGGAGGAAGGCTAGGATGGGGGGAAAATACGCATCGAACCCCAAACATTCAGGTGTGACACACCACTACTGCTCTGTCACAGGTGATTTATGGGGTAACGCATGGACTCTCACATCATAGTCATCCAGATCCTGAATCGAGTTCAGGACAGGCAAGGCGCCCCTGCCACCGCTGATCCGGGATCTCTTGTGGACTTCCATGACAATCGTTCGCGTAAGCTACCCAACCATTGACGTGTGACAGAGCACCACAACGTATAGGCCTGACGGCACGAAAGCGGCATGAGCACAGCGAACCGGTATGGCTGCCGGATGTTGTCCATCGTCTTGCATACCCCTTGTTCTACACCAACTGCCCGAGCCTTCGATGAATAGCATCGCGATCAACACTCTGCTTACGTCGCTCGGGCTCGTGGCCGCGGGCATTACAGGAGCGTTCCTGCTCTACCGGTTCGTTCGATGGCTGGGCATGCTGGCCGACCGGAGCCGCTACCAAATTGACGGACTTGTGCTCCGCATCATCGGGCGCCCGCTTAGCGTGCTGCTGGGACTGGCCTCGGTCAACTATGCGCTCTACCGCATCCCGCAGGTGCAGACCCAGTTCGACAAGTGGGACGGAGCCCAGAGCGCCATTCTGATCCTCACAGGCACCTGGATCTTCGCCAGTCTCGTTAAGGCCGTGGTGCGTGAGTACGGCCAGCCGCTGGCTGCGCGAACCGACACCGATGTCGACGAACGGATCGTGGGCTTGCTCGACCTCACCGCGGTCTACCTGATCTGGACCGCCGGCATCCTCATTGCGCTCCGCGAGGTGGATATTGAGGTGACTGCGTTTATCGCCTCGCTCGGTATCGTGGGGCTGGCGGTGGCGCTGGCGGCTCGTACGGTGCTTTCGAACGTACTCGCAGGCATTACGCTTACAGCCGATCGCAACTTTCGCGTGGGCGACCGCATCCAGGTCGGAGATTACATCGGCGACGTGCTGGAGATCAACCTGCATAAGACGGTCATCCGCACGCGCGACAACGAAATTGTGCTGATTCCCAACGATGTGCTTGGCAAAGAAGTGATCATCAATCACATGCTGCCCGAGCAAATCACGCGTATCGAAATGACCATTGGGATTGCCTACGATGCTGACTTAGACCGGGCCACGGCAATTCTCCAGGAGATTCTCTGCCACTCCGATCGTATCCACAACGACCCGGCGCCCGAAGTGAATGTGGCGGCTCTTGGGGACAACGCCGTCGTTCTGCAGATTCTGGCCTGGATCGACCGTCCGCGGGGCAAACGCTCGGTGCGCAACGCGGTCTATCGCAGCACGCTCGCCCGCTTTGCAGAGGCAGGGATTGACATTCCATTTCCGCAACGGACCCTGCATCTGGCCCGTTCTGCTCAGAACACATTCTCTGTGCCCACGCACTCGAGCACCTCGTAGGTTCGGGCTCTGCTCACTCTGAAGCTGCCAGCGTGTGCAGCGTATCGGTATGCAAGCGGTGGCCGCCCTCGAACGTCCGCGTGTCGAAGTCGATGTCGTGCGTGCCCAACCGATCGCGCATCTGCATCCACGCGTTAGCGCTGATGTACGGGTCGTCGGTACCGCGTACCAGCGTCAGGTCGAGCGTGCGGAACGTGGGGGCATGCACCTCCAGGTCCAGATCGGGCGGCACGCGGCCCGCCCAGAGCGTGAGCCGGTCGACGGATGCGGGGGTGCGAGCCACCCAGCGGCAGGCGGTGGCAGCGCCTTGCGAAAAGCCAAGCACATGTGTCGTGTCGGGCGCCCCCTCGCGAATCAGCGCCGCGTGCAGGCGATTCAGATAGGCTGTGTAATCGCGAATCTCGTGGGTACGGTGAGCGCTTGTCATCCACGAGGCCCCAATGTCGCCGTGGGTGCCATCCGTGTAGAACCGCGATAGCGCTTCGGGGGCGACGATGCATGTCGTATCCCTCCGAATGGCCTCAAAGGGCTGGATGAAGTCGGCAGCGCGCTGGCCGTAGCCGTGGAGAACGATCCACAGTGTGCCGGCTGTTGAGAGCGTGCCGCGCTGTATGTAGTGCGCGGTGCGGGAGGTTTGGAGGGTGCGAATAGAAGCCATAGATCAAGAGCTACTCCTGCGGGGCGGGTGTGGGAATCTGGAGCATAGTGTCGAGGCGATGCAACGCCTCGCCTGGCGTATCGGCCACGAATATCAACTCCTCGTGGGGCGTGCGCGAGAAGTGCTGGGCGTAGAGCTGCTCAAAGAAGCCGAGCAGCGGGTCGTAGAAGCCGTCGTGGTTGACGATGACGACGGGGCGTTCGTGGTAGGCTAACTGGCGCAGCGTAAGCACTTCCAGAAACTCCTCCAGCGTGCCGAATCCGCCCGGCAGCACCACAAACGCATCCGAACGCAGGTACATAATGCGCTTGCGCTCGCTCATGGTGTCGGTGACGATGAGCTCGTCGGCCGTGTCGCGGGCTACGCCTTCGATCGACTTCAGCTTGTTCGGGATGACGCCGACGACGGAGCCGCCCCCCTCTCGCACAGCGCGCGCCACCACGCCCATCAGTCCCGAGGTGCCGCCGCCGTAGATAAGCGTGTGGTCGCGGCGCGCCAGGCCGGTGCCCAGCGTTTGGGCAACAGGAGTAAAGCCATCATCGATCTGTGGACTGGAAGAGCAGTAGACGCAGACGTTAGCCATGCAGAGGTGTTATATCTGAAGCAAAAACAAAGGGATGGGCAGCTGCCGCCTTATTCGCTCGTCCAACGGGTGCGCAGGGGGGCTTCGAGTTGGGTCAGCCCGGCCCGCGTGCCGATGTCGAGGGCGCGCTCCGCATCCGTGTCGTGCAGAAAGTAGGCGCGGGCGGCGAAGAGACTGCCCACCCGGTTTCCGCTGCTGCAGTGCATGAGCAGTGGACGGTTGGTGGTGTCGGCCAGTACGTCGTTGAGTGTCGTGGCGGCCTCCTCGGTTACGTCGTCGGCGCCCGATATGGGGATGTGGATATACTGCATGCCGAGCTCCTCAACGAGCGCTTCTTCGTCGAAGCCGTCGAATTCGCCATCGGGACGCAGGTTTACAATGGTGCGAATGCCCTGCTCATGCGCGGCGCGCAGTTGTGCTTCGGTGGGCTGCCCACCCGTAATCACATCCTCAAACAGCTGGCGTCCATTGGGTAGGTCGAGTTCTTTGGGCGGAGACGCGGGGTCGGCTTCAGGCGTAAAGGCATAGGCGGAATCGGGCGGCGTGTCGGAGGCTGTGTCGGATTCCGGTTCGGACGATTCGCTTCCGCATCCGGCAACCAACAGCATTGTCAGCACACCGATGGCAAGCCCAGGAAACAGTACGAGTCGGGATACAGAGCGTCGCATGTATTCAGTTGGTTTTTCAGGAGGATGCGAAGGCGTGCGGCAGGGCAAAGCACCTCGCCAGCGCGTAGGCGTCGTATGCCCTGTGAAAGCAGCGCGTTCCAGCGTATGGGCGCTACGGGGCGTGATGGGCCGCCTCATCAGCCAGGCGGTGCCCCACCTTGGTACAGCTTAAACGTCCATTGTGCACGGTGAGCACGCCACGTTCCCGCAGATCGCTGACAATGGCGCGTGCGTGTGCCGGCGTCCACCCGAATCGGTCGTGCAGGCGACTGGACGCCTCGGAAGGCAGCACCGGGGGCGTGTCGGGATTGGCGAGGTAGGCGGCCAGGAGTTGCGCCGAGAACCGTGCGGTGTGCTGACGCTGACGGCGCCAGGTGGCGAGGAGTCCGCGTTCGGGCGCCGCGACTAGGGCGACGCCGAAGAGCAGGCCCGCTACAGTGGCCATGGACCCGGCGATGGAGGCATCGAGCGCAGCGGCCCCGGCGTATCCCAGCAGCGCATACGTTACGCCCAGCCCCGCGCTTAAGAGCATCATGCGGTCCAGGCGGTCGGTCAGCAGGTAGGCGGTGGATGGCGGCGCCACCATGAGCGCCACCACGAGAATGGAGCCTACGGCGTCGAAGGCGCTCACGGCGGTTACGGATACGAGGCTCATGAGCGCGTAGTGCAGCACGCCCGGCACGAATCCGAGGGTAGCGGCCAGCTGCGCATCGAACGTAGACAGCTTCAGCTCTTTGTAAAAGGCCGTCAGGAAGGCCGCGTTGAGGATCAGCACGGTGCTCATCACCCAGAGGGCGCGCGGGCCCAGGTCGTGAGGGCCCCATTCGAGGCGGTCGAACGGAACGAACGCGAGTTCGCCCAGGAGCACCGCATCCACATCCAGGTGCACGTCGCTGGCATAGCGCGCCAGCAGCACCACCCCGATGCTAAACAGCACCGGAAAGACAAGCCCGATGGCGGCATCTTCGCGCACCAGCCCGGTGCCTTCAATGCGCTCCACCAGCACGACGGTGAGCACACCAGTGGCGGCGGCCCCCGCAATGAGCAGCGGCGAGGCCAGCGACTCGGTGAGCATAAACCCGACCACGATGCCCGGCAGAATGGCGTGGCTGATGGCATCGCTCATCATCGACAGGCGGCGCAGGACCAGGAAAGCTCCTGGCAGCGCACATGCCACTGCCGTAACGGCCGCCACCAACTGGACTTCGGCTTGGGGACTCATGCGTCGGCGGGAGATGATGCGGAAGACGAATCGGTTGTGGGAGAGGCAGGGCGGTGGTGTCCCATGCGCCAGAGCAGACCGCGCTCCGGAGCCACGAGCATCGACACCGCTACCGCCAGGCCCATGCACAGCACAATGGTGGGTCCGGTTGGTAAGTTGCGCATCGACGCGCTGACGACGGCTCCTGCAACGCCCGTAGCCGCCCCGATGCCAGCCGCGAGCGTAATCATCGGACCCAGCTGGTTCGTCCACTGTCGGGCGGCTACGGCAGGCGCAATGAGCACCGCGCTCATGAGCACCACGCCCACCGTCTGCAAGCCAATGACAATGGCCACCACGATCAGCGTGGTGAGTAGCCCGTTCAGCAGTTGCATGGGCAGGCCCAGGCTGTGGCCAAAGTCGGGGTTGAAGCTGAGGAGCTTGAGCTCTTTCCACAGGAGCAACATCACGACAAGCGCAATGCCGCCGAGCGCGGCCATCACGTACACGTCGCGCGTGACGAGGGCGGCGGCCTGCCCGAACAGAAAGGCGTCGAGCCCCGCCTGTGAGGCCCCTGCGTGGCGCTGCAAGTAGGTCATGAGCACCAGACCCAGCCCGAAAAAGGCCGACAGCATGAGCGCGAGAGCACTGTCGTAGGGCACGCGGGTGGTGTGGGCCGTGGTTTCCACGAGAAGCGCCGCGGCCAACCCGGTGGTGGCTGCGCCCAGCATCAGCACGAGGGGGTTCATGCTGCCGGTCAGGAGAAATGCCCCCGCAATGCCCGGCAGGGCCGCGTGGGCCACCGCATCACCGATGAGGCTGCGCCTGCGCAGCACGGCGTAGCTGCCCAGGCTGCCGCCCACCATGCCCAGCAGTGCCGCGCCCAGCGCTACGGTGCGCAGCGTGTAGTCGGTAACGAGTTCGTAGAGGAGGTCCATGGGGGGGGCAGTTGGTGTTGTGTGATGCGTGACGCAGACGAACGAGGACGCGTGCACAAGCAAGACGAGGCAGAGGAAGCCGCGGGGTCATGCGTGGAATGCCCCTGCGTCTTCTGCATGCTAATGCGCTTCCATCGTAGCGCGCATCTCCGTGCCGTAGGTGGCGCGCACATTGGCATCCGTAAAGACCGACGCCACCGGTCCGCTGGCAACGGCGCGCTTGTTCAAGAGCAACACCCGGTCGAAATAGTCGGGCACGGTGTGCAGGTCGTGGTGCACCACCACCACGGTCTTTCCGGCATCGCGCAGGTCGTGCAACAGCCGCATGATGGTGCGCTCGGTGGTGGCATCGACGCCTTGCAGGGGCTCATCCATCAGGTACAGGTCGGCGTCTTGCACCAGCGCCCGCGCCAGGAATACGCGCTGCTGCTGCCCGCCCGAAAGCTGACTGATCTGGCGGTCGGCATAGTCGAGCATGCCTACGTCGTGGAGAGCCTCGCGGGCCTGTTCCTTCTCGCGAGCACCCGGACGCCGAAACCAGCCGAGTTGGCCGTAGAGGCCCATCAGCACCACGTCGAGCGCGTTGGTGGGGAAGTCCCAGTCCACGCTGCCCCGTTGCGGTACGTAGCCCACGCGGTGTTGCTGCGCGGCGTACGTATCCCCAAATACTTGAACGCGCCCAGAGGCCACGTGCACCAGCCCGAGCACCGCTTTGAGCAGGGTGGTTTTGCCCGCGCCGTTGGGGCCCAGCACACCCGTTACCGTGCCATGGGGCACGTTCAGCGACACATCCCAAAGTACAGGCGTGTCGTGATACGCAACGGTACAGCCTTGAATGTCGAGAGCGGCATCAGTCATGAGAGCACGCTGTTGAATCCAGCAAAAAAGCGTTAGCGGCGGGCTGTTGTGGGGGCGGCAGAATCCGAATCAGTCAGACCCTCCACAATCGTGTCGATGTTATGCCGCACCGCGCCGATGTACGTGCCAGTTGGCGTGCCGGCATCGCCGAGGGCATCGCCGTAGAGGGCATTGCCGAGCTGCACCTCGAAGCCGCGGCTGCGCACCGCTTCTTGCACCGCCTGCAGCCCACGCTCAGACACCGATGTCTCCGCAAAGATGGTCGGGATCTGCCGCTCCGCAATGAAGCCAGCCAGCGCCTGCACATCAGCGGTGCCCGCCTCCGAATCTGTTGAGATGCCCTGCAAGCCACGCACCTCTATGTCGTAGGCGGCCCCCAGGTAGCGAAAGGCATCGTGCGAGGTGACGAGCACGCGCTGCGTTTCGGGGATGGTTGCGATCTGTTCACGGGCGTACGTGTCGAGCGAGTCGAGGCGGGCCGCGTAGTCGGCAGCGCGCTCGCGGTAGGCTGTGGCGTGGTCGGGGTCGAGGTCGGCCAGCGCATCGCCCAGATGCAGCGCAGCGCGGCGCCAGAGCGACACGTCGAACCAGACGTGCGGGTCGTACGCGCTTGCGTACTCGGTCGAGCCAATGCGCAAGCTATCGGGTACAGACGCTTCGGCCAGCGCCGTCGTAGAAATGCCGCGCCGATCCATTTCGGGGAAGAGATCGACCATCTTGCCCTCCAGATGCAGGCCGTTGTACACAACCATGTCGGCCCCGGCCATGCGCTGTACATCGCCCTCGCTGGCGTTGTACTGATGCGGATCGATGCCCGGCCCCATCAGCGTAGTCAGCGCCACCGCATCGCCACCCACCTGGCGCACCAGGTCGCCCACCACATTGGTCGTGGCCACCACGCTTACGCGGTCTTCCGAGGTTGAGTCGGCGCCCGAAGACGAGCAGCCCGCCACGAGCATGATTGCGCCTAAAAGCGCAGTACAGCCTCCCGCATTGCATATTACCGATCGTATCCAAACCATGCTGCGCATCCCACTAAACCCACGTACTGAACAGACATCGAGGCATTTTAGCCATGACTAAAAATATTTAGCCTTGCCTAAAAGTTCCAACAGGTACAGAGGGAAGCAGAGGCGGAGGCGACAGTGGACATCCGTTCCGCGCTCCGATTACGACATCGTTGCGTGTAAGCAGGGCCTCACCCTGTGGGGGACTTTACGAACACCTTATTCGCGACCGGATGGCCAATGATCGTCTCGTCCCCGTCGATTGCGATGACCATGAGCCCTTCCAGCGGACGCGTTTCGCGCACGTCGACGGCGATGCCGGGCAGCAATCCGCGCTGTTCCAGCAGGGTAAGCACATCGGCATCATCGTCGGAGACGTGGTCAATGACAGCGGTATCGCCCTCGGCAACGTCGGCCAGCGTGCGGGTGGAGAGCGCATCGACGGCGCCCTCGCGGGTGGGAATGGGATGGCCGTGCGGGTCGTGCGTCGGGTGCCCGAGCATCTCCTCGATGCGATCCTCGAACGTCTCTGAGATATGATGCTCCAGCCGCTCCGCCTCGTGGTGCACCGCCGCCCAGTCGAAGCCCATCACTTCTTTCAGGTAGAGTTCCAGCAAGCGGTGGTGGCGAATGACCTCCAGCGCCACCGCACGCCCGGGCTCGGTGAGCGTAGCTCCGGCGTACGCCTCGTAGTTGATGAACCCGAGATCGTCGAGGCGGCGCACCATGTTTGAGGCCGAAGCCGGAGCCACTTGCATGGCCTCGGCAATGGCCCCCGACGACACCGGCGGGCCGCTGTCTGTGGTCTCCAGCTTGTAAATCGTCTTCAAGTAGTCCTCGATAGAAGGCGTACGCATGGCAGCACACAGGCAATGGAGCAAGGTAGCATGTAGCCGACCGTACGCGATGCGTCTTTATAAGTTACGAGGAGCCCGCTACACGCAGCATCCCGCATCAGATCAGACCGCACGGCCTGCCTCAAAATGCGGATCGAAGACACGGTACAGCACGAAGTACACCTGCAAATCCAAAACAGATAAGCACCGAGATATGTAACAGAACGGACCGTTTCCAGGCCGTTACAGGTGGATAAACCAGCCCGTTACAGCCATGAAGACCCCACAGAGGTGCGGTGAACGTGCCGCGATTCAGGAGTGAAGCTGGGCCGAAACCGCAGGGAAGCGCTTTTGCTCGGTAACATTGCATACGGGGGATTCGTGATAGAGGGCGAACATGGGAGGCGCCTCCCATCCTATACGCGCCGCAGTTGCTCCGGAGAGCTGCGAGCGGCGCTACAGTTGCCTGCCTGTATATATAGGCGGCAAGCTGTAGCGGACATTCTATCTCTTTATTGTCCGCAAACCTAAATAGAGGAACACTATGAAAAACGCCCTGAAACCACGCGACAAACATTTTCTCATCGGAAACTTCATGAGAAGCCACATGCCGTTGGCTAAGCCCCCGGCGCGCGATCTCAAAGACATTGCGCTGTCTTCGGACCAGCTGCCGAAGCGTCTGCACGCCCGTACTGAACGCCGCGTGCAGCGTAACAAAGGGTACAACCGGTTCCGCCTGGCCGGATCGCTGGTTATCTTAGCACTCATGGCGCTCGGGCTGTATGCCAGCCTAACGACCGACACCAGCACGCAGACGGCCCAGACGCCTGCATCGACCCAGCAGGTGGCTCCCTCGGCTTCGAGCGTGTCTACCACCACGCCTATTCCGGCGCTGTTCAAATAGGCAACCATGTTGCCGCACGACGGAGTCTGCCGCGGTATGCATCCCCAAACCGGTCTGATCGTCACATCGCGTAGCCCAATCAGCGGCTCGCTGGCCCCATGCTGGCGAGCCGCTGCTGCATGGGGGCTACCCATCTACGGGAATCTGCAGCGCCTCAGGAATGCCCTGTGCGCACATCGAGGCCACCATCCGGGCCAGGCGCTGCTGCTCCGGCCATTGGAGCCGCCGCGTAGCCTCATCGACCGGTGCCCACGTCCAGGTGTCGTGTTCGTGGTTCAGGGTCGGCCTCCCATGAACCTGAGCAGCAAATGCCGGAATCAGATTGATGCGGTCGTGCTGCCATTCGTAGAACTGGTTGAGCGACGGCAGCGTCCAACACCGATCAGGGGTTAGCCCCGTCTCTTCCCGAAGCTCGCGGAGCGCGGCCTGCCAGGCGGTCTCGTCTGGCTGTATCTTGCCGCCCACCATGCGCCAGGTCCCCGCATACGACGCCTGCGGATGACGGCGCAGCAAAAGCAACTCGGGCCCATCGCCCCCCATCCGGTACGGATACACGTCAATCACTCGAACAGCGAAGCGGCGGGCGGAAGAGTCCGTATCCATTGCAGCAGGTAGAGTGTGTCAGGTAGGGTGTGTTCAGAGGTATAGACTGCGCTTGCCAGAACGGCGCTGCGATTCTCTGCGCCTCGCCTATCCAGCATAGTTCTAATGGACATTGCAGCAGCGCCCCATAGAAGGTAGAACCCAACGGGAGCATCATCTGTTTGCGCGTCTGACCAGTTGCCCGTCGCATCCCCCTGAACACGCCAGCCCATGAACACCAACATTCTGGAGCGCGAAGTGCAGTACCTGAAGGGCGTGGGGCCGAAGCGCGCCGACGCCTGGGCCGATGCCCATGGCGTGCGCACTGTGCACGACATGCTGCATTTCTACCCGCGCCGCTACCTCGACCGCTCTACCACCACCGGCGTGGGCGATCTGCACGAGGGCGAAGCTGCCACCGTCATGGGTACAGTACGGGCCTGCGATGTAGTGCCTGGCAAAAGCAATAAGCGCTTCGAGCTGATTCTTGAGGATGCCGAGGGCCAGCGCATGAAGGGCGTCTGGTTTCAGGGGCTCTGGTGGATTCGCAACACGTTCGAGGTGGGCGAACGCGTGGCCCTGCACGGCACGGTGCAGAAGTACGGACGCTGGTTTTCGATGACGCATCCCGACTTCGATCGCCTGAGCGACGAGGCGGCAGCCCTCGATACCGGGCGCATTGTGGCGCTCTATCCGGGCGGACAAGCCATGGAGGCGGTGGGCCTCACCAGCCGCTCCATTCGGCGTATCATCTACCGCTTCTTTCAGGAGCACGGGCTAAAGCTGGGCGAGCAACTCCCCGACTGGATGACGGAGCAGTACGGGCTCATGGAGGGCCGCGTGGCCTTGCGCGCCATTCACTTCCCCAAAAGCCAGGACGAACGCGCACAGGCGGTGCAGCGCCTCAAGTTCGAGGAGCTGTTCTACATCCAGCTGCTACTGGCCATCACGCGGCACGAGCGGCAGGACATCGCGGGCCCCACGTTCGATCCGCCAGGGCCGCTTACCACGCAGTTTGCGACGGAGGTGCTGCCGTTTGAGCTCACGGATGCACAAAAGCGCGCCGTACGCGAGATTGTGGCCGACACGCAGACCGGCATCCAGATGAACCGCCTCGTGCAGGGCGATGTGGGCAGCGGGAAAACCGTCGTCGCCGTGCTGGCCATCTTGCAAGCGTACGACAGCGGCTACCAGAGCGCCTTTATGGCACCGACCGAGATTCTGGCGGAGCAGCATGCTGCCAGCCTCGGCGAATACCTGGAGCCCCTCGACCTGCAGCCGACCCTGCTCACCGGCAGCCAATCCAAGACCGAACGCGAGGCGGCCCTCGAATCCGTAGCGCAGGGCGAAACGCCCGTGGCCGTGGGCACGCATGCGCTCATCCAGGAGGCGGTGGAATTCGACCGCCTCGGGTTGGCCGTAGTCGACGAGCAGCACCGCTTTGGCGTGATGCAGCGCGCGGAGATGTTCGAAAAGGGCGACCGTCCCCACATGCTGCTCATGACCGCCACGCCCATCCCGCGCTCCCTCGCCATGACGCTGTACGGCGACCTCGATGTCTCCCAAATTGATGAGATGCCTGCCGGACGCAAACCCGTGACCACGGTCATGCGTCGCGAGAAGCAGCGCGGCGATGTGTACGCGTTCATTCGCGAGCGCCTGCAGGCGGGCGAGCAGGCCTACGTGGTGTATCCGCTCGTCGAAGAGAGCGAAAAGCTCGACCTCAAAGATGCCGAAAGCGGCTATGCCACGCTGCAAGCCCAGTTTCCAGACTTTACGGTCGGACTCGTGCACGGACGCATGGGCGCCGACGACAAAGACGCCACCATGCGCGCTTTCAAAACGGGCGAAATCGACATCCTCGTGTCCACCACCGTCATCGAAGTGGGGGTGGATGTGCCGGGCGCTACCGTCATGCTCATCGAGCACGCCGAGCGGTTTGGCTTGAGTCAGTTGCACCAACTGCGCGGACGCGTAGGCCGTAGCGATAAGCAGAGCTACTGCATTCTCATGGCCGGATACAAACAGTCGGCCGAGGCTAAGCAGCGCCTGGCGGCCATGACGCGCACTACCGACGGCTTCGAGATTAGCGAGGAGGACCTGCGCATCCGAGGGGCGGGCGACTTCTTCGGCACGCGCCAGAGCGGCATGCCCGAACTGCAACTGGCCGACATTACCGAAGACACCGATGTCCTCGAAACCGCCCGCAACGCCGCCACCGCGCTCATCACCCGCGACCCCGAGCTTTCCGACGATGCCCACATCGCGCTCCGCACCTACTTCGACAAATACTACGCAGGCCAATCGATGGGCTTCTTGCGCGTTGGGTAGACCGCGCTTTGTGTGGACGCATTCCGGATTTTCGTGTCCGGGATTCCCCGATTTCGGAAGCGCTTCGGGATCCCCATTGCTGCATCGATGGTTTGATTTGTCTACTTACTTTTACATCAACCTACGGTGATGACTATGCCCGAAGAAACCCTGTTCAAAACAGAGCAAACGTCCACACGCGCCGAAGCCGCTGCCTACCTCCGCGCCATCGCTGACAAGCTCGATGCCGATGGCACTGTGCACCTGTCGGGTGGACCCGACGCGCTTGACATGACGATCCCCGAGCGCTTCGAGTTTGAGGTTAAAGCTGAGCGCGAAACGTCGAAGTCCGGCGGCACCCCCGAGCTCAGCCTGGAGCTGGAGTTCGAGTGGAAGGAAGGTGTCGAAACTGAAGCTGGAGGCGGCGCCCTCGAAATTAAATAATGCGTTGAGGGAAAAGACCCAGCAACGCGCTCATTTCGCCAGTCCATCCGCGCCAGTAGGCCATGTGCCTCGGTGCGGGGGGGCTGGCCGTCTCGTTGCAGTAGGCCCTTCGTTCCACCGGAGGTGCCGTCCGCTCCCCACTTCTTCGCCTCTGCTGTGTGTCTTGTGTGCTTGCCCGTTTCTCTGCGTGCATCTCCGTCGTGGCATCCTGCCAATCAGCTTTTAGGCTAATCGGGCGGGGCACGCTTCTCAACGCCCACCTCGCCACGGGGGACACGACCTTCGGTGGAGGGCACTGGATCCCGGATCAAGTCCGGGATGACGTGACCTGAAAGACGCTTCCTCCGCCGGGGCGCGATGCCAAGTTGGAAAACGCTACCACCGCACGTCCTGCACTACCCCGTCGCGATGCCGTGCGCGAACGCCTCGGGCAGGGCCTCGCGCACCAGCGCGCGGACCTCGCTCACGCGGGTACAGGGGAGGGCGTCGGAGGCCAGCGCCTCCATCTCGTCGTGGCGCAGCGCGCGGACGAGTGCTTTGGTGCCCGGCACCGCACCTGGATTCACGCTCAGGCTCGACACGCCCAGTCCCAGCAGCAGCGGAATCGCCATGGGCTGCGCAGCGGCCTCGCCACACACGCTCACGGGCACGTCGCCCGCCTGCTGCACCGTGCGCTGAATGAGGCGCAGCACCGGCGGATGCAGCACATCCGACAGCGCCGACAGATCGGCATGGCCCCGGTCGGCCGCCATCACGTACTGCACCAGGTCGTTCGTGCCAATGCTGAAGAAGTCCACTTGCGGCGCCAGGTCCTCAGCCGCCAGCGCACTGGCCGGGGTCTCAATCATGATACCTACAGGCAGCCGATCGGCGTGCGGCGTGTCGGCATCGGCCAGCGCTGTGCGGGCGGTTTCGAGATGCTGCAGGGCCTCTTCGACTTCGCCTGGCGTAGCGACCATAGGCAGCAACAAGCGCACCGGATGCGCCGCGCCCGTACGGAGCAGCGCACGCAGTTGGGTCTGGAAGAGTTCGGGGTGACGCAGCAGCACGCGAATCCCCCGAACGCCCAGAAACGGGTTGGCTTCGTCTGGAAATGAGAGATAGGGTAGCGGCTTGTCGCCCCCGGCATCGAGCACGCGTATGGTGACGGGATCGGTGAACGGTTGAACGGCGGCCTTCAACGCGGTGACCTGGTCGTTTTCGGCAGGCGGCTCCTCCGCATCCCCAAACAGAAACTCGGTACGCAAGAGCCCCACGCCCTCGGCCCCGCGTGCGGCGGCTTCGCGGGCGTCGGCGGGCTGACTCACGTTGGCTTGTACCGTAATGGCAATGCCGTCGGCGGTGATGGCGGGTTCTTGCGCGGCCTCGCGATGCGCCTGGGCCTGCTCGGCAGCAGCTTTGCGCGCGGCCTGAAGCTTCTCCACCTGCCCGGGCACTGGGTCGATCCATACGCGTCCGGCAGCGCCATCCAGGCCCAGCGAGGTGCCGTCGTCAACCTGCTGAAGTGCCGTGCCCACGCCAAACACGGTAGGAATGCCCTCTCCACGCAGCAGGATGGCGTTGTGCGCGGTAGGGTTGCCACCGGTGCACACGACGCCCTGCACATGGTCGGGGTTGAGATGCGGCACGACCGAGGGCGGCAGCGTATCGGCTACGAGGATGCAGGGATCGTCGGGCAGCGAAAGCGCATCGGCGGGCTCGTCGAGCAGCTCCAGGATGACGCGGCGGCCTACGTCGCGCACATCGGCGGCGCGGGCCTGCAGGTAATCGTCGTCGAGAGCGGCGTAGCGCTCGGCCAGTGCTTCGGTGGCGCCGTGCCAAGCGCGCGCGGCGGGCTGCCCCTCTTCGGTGATGCGGCGGCGGGCATCGCTTAGCAGTTCGTCGTCGTCTAAGAGCAGCGCCTGCGCGTCCAGAATACCGGCGGCCGACGCGTTGCCCGAGGCATCGGACTCCAGTTCGCTCTGTACGGAGGCCAGCACCACGCGCAGGCCGTCCCAGATCTCTTCAGGCGGGGCGGTTTGCGTGGTGGGCAGCTCGGGCAGCGCCGCACTGAAGCGCGCCGCCGGGGCCACGGCGGTGCCAGCCTGCACGGGAATGCCCTGCACCACGCCCTCGGGTGGTGCATCGGACTGTGGCGGTTTGGGTGTTGCGGATGCGGCGGGGTCAGGCGTTGTAGATTCAGGGTCGGGCTCGGTCTCCCCAAACCCGTCGCGGATGAGGGCTGTGAGGGCTTCCAGCGCGTCGGCAGCATCGGCGCCACGGGCTGAAAGCTGGATGCGATCGCCTTGTCGCGCCCCCAGCGTAGACACCGACGAGATGCTCGTAGCCGACACGGGTGCATGGTTGTCGCCTGTGCGCGAGAGCGTGATTGTGGCGTCGTACTGTCCGGCAGTGCGCACCAGTTGGGCGGCCGGACGCGCATGCAGTCCATGCGGGTTCACCAGTTCGACCACCGCGGTTTGGGCGTCTGCCGACGGTTCCGTGGTCGGCTCGTCATCGTCGGGCGCGCTTACGTCGGGGGTGCCGGTAGGCGAGGGGGCATCGGCGGCGGCATCGCCCACGTGGCGCTGCTTTTGCGCAAGTGCGTTCTGCGCTTCAAGGACGACGTCATCGACCGGACTGCCCATGCTGGCCTGGATCGCGGCGGCCATGGCGCCCTCCACAAAGGGAGCAGAAAGCAGGCGCGTTCGGGCGCGCGTCTCTTCGGGCAGCAGGTCGAGGGCGGTGTCGGTGCTTAAGAGCGCACTGCCCATATCGCCGAGCACGAGCACGCCGTCGGGGCTGTCGACGGATTCGATGGCCTGCATGATAGCCACGGCATTGGTGCCGAAGCCGGTGCCGTCGTCGCCCGCCCCTGCGGCTACGGCAATTTGCACATCGTCGTCGGCCATTTCGCGGATGAGAGGAATCAGCGCATCCGCAAGGGCCTGGCTGTGCGATACGAGAACGAGGCTTACCATAATGGTGCAGTGCGATTACCCAGCAGGATGGATGTGGACCCTGCGTGTGGGCAGGGCACCGGGGCGGTAGCGGCACAGCTTCTGCGCTGTGTTTGTATATGGTGGATGCGAACCTGTTACCACGTACAACGCCCCGTTTGCGTACCCGGCTTGTTTCCTACAAGTTCGGTAGGGATGTTTGTGGAGGCACAGCCTGTGCTTTCCCCTTTATACCTGTCTTCACACTCTTTATGCACGGGCTCTGAGCGAGAACACGACCTGAAACAGGTTCTATGTGCGATCGCTCCAGGCGGTAGCGGCGGCGTCGAGGAGGTAGTATGTGGAGGTGGCGCCGGGGTCTTGGTGGCCTTTGCTACGCTCGCCCAGGTAGCTGGCGCGTCCTTTGCGCGCTTCGAGCGGCGTAGTGGCTTCCATGCCCTTTTTTGCGGCGTTGGCTGCTTGCTGGATGGCTTCGGAAAGCGGCGTTCCATTTTCGGCGGCGTCTTCGAGGGCTTCAACGGCGGGAAGGAGCGCGTCGACCATCGTTTTGTCGTTGGGTTCGGCTTTGCCTCGGCGCTGCACGCCGTCGAGCCCGGCGCGGAAGAGCGCGGCCACCTCGGGCGTGCCGAGTTCGTCGTGCTGGGCGGTGGTTTTGCCTGCATCCATAAAGAGCGTGCCGTAGAGCGGCCCGCTGGCTCCGCCCGTTTTGGAGATGAGCGCCATGGCCACGGTGCGCATGGTATCGCTCATGCTGGCATCATCATCGATCTGGTCGACGGCGTGCGAGAGGCCGCGGTTCATGTTTTGGCCATGATCGCCGTCGCCAATGGCGGAGTCGAGCTTGGTGAGGTAGCCGCGCTCGTCGGCCACGCGGTCGGCAAAGGCACGAATCCAGGCGTGCAGGTCGGGGGCAGTCAAGGGCATAAGCAAAAGGTGTGGGTTTGAAGAACAGACGCCGCAGCGCGCGCGGC
>NZ_JAWOAR010000035.1:0-6291 GCF_046498435.1 Longimonas sp.
GAGGAGGTGTGCGATGGGCGCACACCTGGAGCCGATGTCGATGCCATTGGGGCTATTGGCACAGCTGCACGGGTGCAGGTCGAAAGCGCTGTGCTGTTCGATACCGATGACCACACGCTAAAAGAGGAAGCGTTTCCTGTGCTTGACGAAGTGGCGGCCCGCATCTCCGACTCTACTCAAACACAGATCAATGTGCTGGGCCACACCGACAGTACCGGATCGGCATCGCACAACCAGGAGCTGTCAGAACGGCGCGCTGAAACGGTAGCCCGCTACCTGGAGCAGTCGATGGGCGACCGCGATGCGCGCATTGTGCCTCGCGGATACGGCGAAACGCGCCCCATTGCCTCCAACCGCACTGCCGAGGGCCGCCGCCGCAACCGGCGTGTCACGTTTACCATGCGCACAATGCACACCACGTGGGCCGCCAACGACACCACCGGCATAGAACGCGAAGTGCTTGGCGTGTGGAAGACCACCGATCATGGTATGCTCGAGATGCAGCGCACATTGGATACTGGCCAGGTCGAGGGCACCTACATCGAACAAGACCGCAGCATACACGGCGAGTTTGTGTCTGACACCGTGTTTGAAGGCACCTGGGTCGCCCCCGAACCATCTGGCTCATCACGCGAATGCCTCTCCCACAACGACGGTCATCGACACTGGGGACGCATCCGAATCGAGTTTGACAGCCCCAACCGCAATAGCTTCACAGGCCACTATGGCTACTGCTACGACTCGCCCGATGAAATTGCCTTTGAAGGCGAACGCGAGATATAATCCGTAGCGAATGTCCGCAGTCAATGTAATCCGCGTTGGCAGCAGAGGTGCGACACGTGACGGTTTCTGCCTCCACCGTATTATGCGTTACAACATAGAAACGTACACGCACCGATTTGACTATGCGCCACATTTTACCAACCTTGGGGCATCGATTATTCTCTTTTTGATTCACCACCTTCACGACACTTTATGGACGCATTGCTTGACCAACTCACACTGGATAACATTATCTTCTACGGAGGACGGCTCGTTGCCGCCATACTTATTTTCATGGTGGCCCAGTGGATTGCCGGACGGCTCCGCGATGCTATCCGGTCAATGCTCGATAAGCCCGAGTATGACAAGACGTTAGGTCGATTCGGCGGCAACTTGTTGTACTATGCCATTATCATTCTGGCATTGCTTGCCGCCCTGAGTACTGTGGGTGTTGAGGTCGCGAGCTTCATCGCCATTCTGGCTGCGGCTGGGTTCGCCGTGGGACTGGCCTTGCAAGGCACACTCTCAAACTTTGCAGCGGGCGTTATGCTGCTCATCTTTCGCCCGTTTGATGTGGAGGATGTCGTTGAAGTAGGTGGAGAGCGCGGACGCGTACGCGACATTCAGCTCTTCTACACGCGTCTTAATACGCTGGATAACCAGTTGGTCATCATCCCCAACAGCGATGTGTTCGGGTCCAGCATCCGCAACATTCTGTATAACGATGAGCTGCGTGTTTCGTGCGAAGTAGGCACCGACTACCCCGCCGACCTGGATGAGGCCCGTGCAATCCTCAAGCAGGCGGGCGAACAGATCGACGATCGCATTGAAGAGCGCGGAGTGCAGGTGCTGCTTACCGAGCTGGGCGGCTCATCCATCAATTGGGAAGTGCGCGTCTGGATTCGCCCCAACGGGTTTGGCGATCTGCCCCGCGTACGCGACGAACTGGCTCGCTCCATCAAATACAAGTTGGATGCTGCTGATATTGGCATCCCCTATCCGCAGATGGACATCCACATGGACCGCACCGACGCCGGAGGCGATGGCGCTGCCTAAGTCTGCAAGAGAAGCACAAGCATAGGATTGCACGCGCAGCCGTGCCCGGCTTCCTGTATAACGTATCTTTTGCGTTGCACAGGGAACGGCCACGGCTGCACGTAGGTGTCCTTCTGTGCTCGTTTATTTAACCGTACGAATCAAAAAAACCTATGCCTACCCACTCCGCACAAGCCACCTGGAACGGAAACCTCCAAGACGGATCGGGCACCTTTGAGGGCAGCACCGGTGCCATCAGTGGCCCGTACTCGTTTGAATCGCGCTTTGAAGGCAACGACGATACAAGCCCTGAAGAGCTCATTGCCGCTGCACACGCCAGTTGCTTTTCAATGGCGCTCTCAAACATCCTCGCCGAAGCAGGCCACACGCCCGAAGACGTCACGACCGATGCCAACGCGACGCTGAAGATGGTTGATGGCGATCCAACAATCACAACGATCCACCTGACGACCAAAGGTGTGGTACCCGGCATTGACAATGACACGTTTGTGCAGCACGCCCAAGCCGCCAAAAAAGGCTGTCCCGTCTCGAAAGCACTCGCCGGCGTCACCATCAAGCTGGATGCGGAGCTGATTGGCTAACCCCAGACGCTGACGTTTCCTCGCAGTGTCCATGCTAAGCACTGCGCTCCATTGCTAAGCAGGAGTCCTGTGCACAGGGCTTCTGCTTTTTGCGTTACGGGGGTGGTGCTTCATGGATTTAGGATATCTGCGAGAAACAGAGACACAGGCCCCCTTACATGAAAGATGCGGGACGCTGTCAGGCTCTTGCGTCCTAACAGGCCCCGCATCTGACATGTGCAGCCGTGTCGCCGCGTGAGACTCCCCACCGAAGTCTCAGTGACAGGGCGGGGTATACTGCACAGGATACAGTCTATAAAAGAAGTGCCGTATGTACGCTGGGAAGCTTATATGAGTGAAAACGGTGCGATACCGAACCGGATACATCCGGAAGTGGAGAGGCACCTGTCCAATGCCTCTACTCATATGTACTACAAAGCTGATGCCAAGCATGGTGATAACGCACATTTCGAAGCGCTACGCGCTATAGCAGTCCGTTTCGGTATGTGACAAGCACTGGCGTTGCACGGATGCAACATATAAATCTACCTATGTTGCGGATGTGCAACATTGGAGGTTTAGACTGATTGAGCGGGCACAGGACCGAATAAAAGAATAAAAGAGGGTAGCGCCCTGAATGGCCACGTCACGAGGGCAGAGCCCCGCGATGAGATGACGTGCGTACGCCCCAACTGCGTACGTCCTCATCGTAATGCTACAACCGGAGTGGGTATCGTTCGTGTTACGCCCGTCCCGCTATGCGATACGTGTCTCTCCCTTCAAGGAACGCGCCTGCCCCATGTCCACCATCCTTACATAGCCAGAACAGCAGCAGCCTGCTCATCCCCCTGTGCCCTGCTCAGCAGCAGGGATAATCACTTCCGTGACAATGGCTTGCAGCCGACGGCGGTGTTCGCGTCCGCCATTTGCATAGGGAGCGGACGTAGCTACAACCGTTAGCTCCAGTTCGGGCACAATGAACACATACTGTCCGCCATAGCCCCAGCCATAGTGCATGCGGTACCCGCTTTCGCGCCGCGTGAACCAGCTGTATCCGTATCCGGCCCTGCTCCAGTGCGACTGCGAGTGCTCAACCCACGATGCCCGCACCCAGGCCTGTGGCACAATGCGTGTGCCGTTGTACCAGCCCCCGTTGCGGTACATCTCACCAAATGCGAGCAGGCCACGTGCCGAAATACGCATGTCGTTGCCTCCAAAGTAGATACCCTGCGGATCTGCCATCCACTGCGGAAGGGCCATATTCAGCGGCTCGGCCAAATGCTCGCGGGCAAACGCCCATGTGCTTTGCCCCGTAGCTTGCGTGAGGACGGCTGAAAGCAGGTGCGAGTTGCCCGTACTGTAGCTGCGCTTGGTGCCCGGATCGGCCTGCATGGGCTGCTGGAGCGCGTTGCGCACCCAGTTGCTGCTGGATACCCAGGCGCCGTAGTTGCTGCCAGAGGTGCGCTCCAGCCCCGACCGCATGGTGAGCAGATCGCCCACGGTAATCTCACGCTTTCGTGGATCGGCATCATCGGTCAGGTAGCCCTCAAAAAACGGAGCGATGCGCTGGTCGATGCCCTCCAAATGCCCCTGGTCAATAGCAATGCCCACCAGCGCTGACAGCACACTCTTCGACACCGATTTTACGTTGACAGGCGTGTCGAGGCCTGGACCGCTTGCACGGTGGGCCAGTTCGGTGGTGCCGTGGCGTGCTACCAAAAGTGATTGCAGGTTGGGCAGCGCATCGGCCCGTTCACGAACCCGCTCCAGTGCATCGTGGGCCATACCTGCCGGGTAGGCTTCGAGCGCCGGCTCCGCTGCATCGTCTGGACGAGGCATCGAAGACTCCGATTCACAGCCGACAAGCAGTACGCTGATGGTCATGGTGCTCCAGAGTATTGTGCTCCAGAGTATTGTGCTCCAGAGTATGTGCGGGGCGCTACGAAAACAGAGCATAAAGCGGATGGAATAAAAATCGGGGTTGAAATGTCTGCCCAAATACCCCTTCAGGCTCTTGTATTTCCCCAAATGCGATCCCAAAAGCGCACCAGCAGTTCGCGGTCGGTTTGCATGTCGGGGCGATCCTGTTCAAATCCGATAACCGCGCTGGTCTCCGGATCTTGCTCCAGGCGAAACGTAAAGATAGGTTTCCCGTCGGCCCCCAGTCCCATATCCGAGCGTCCAAAGCGCAGGTCGTGCACGTAGAGCGTACCGTTAGCTCCCTGCGAAACCGTGTAATATCCGCGCGAGAACCAGCGGAGCCGCTCCAGCGCCTTGGTATTCGGTAGGTCGGACAAGAGGTGGTGGCGTTTCGGAATCCGCTCGAACGATGTTGGGGGGCGCGGATCGAAATGGGAGTAGGAGCCTACATAAAAGGCATCGTCTGTTTCGCCCACCACTTGCCACAGCACATTGTTAAATGCTGCAGGCTTGGTGAAGGTGCGTTCCACCTGAATACCGGCCTGCTCGAATCCCTTGGCAAACGCCTGTTGTGCCATCATTTTACTGGGAATGGTAAGCGCGAGGTACGCGGTGCTAAGCCCGAGTCCAGCAATGTTTGCCCAGTACCGCAACCGGGTACCGGGGACCCGGCGCCAGGCCACAACCACTCCAAGAAGCAGGGGCAATGTGTATGCAGGATCGATGATGAAGATGGTGCCGAAGATCACGGGGTAGTTCGTGATCGGAAAGAACAACTGTGTGCCGTACGTCGTGAACGCATCGAGCAGGGCATGCGTGGAGAGCACCAGTCCCGCCATGAGCGTCCACTGTGTCCACGGCACGGCTTCGCGCCGGTGCAGGCGGTGCAGTAGCGTGCCAACAAGCAACGCGCCCAGCACCCAGAACGTGACCGAGTGCGAGAGTCCACGGTGGATGCCCAAGGCTGTCACATTCGAAATGAACGGGTTTAGCAGCACATCCAGATCGGGAAGCGTGCCGAGCGCTGCGCCCCAGTACAGGGCTTTGTTGCCGACGTGGCGCCCCAGCGCCGCCTCGCCCACCGCTGCGCCCAACGTGAGTTGCGTTAACGAATCCACAGAACGTACACAGTTGATGGAGGGAACTGTATGACTTTCGTATCTCCGTACGGTACGTCACGGAAACGGGCTCCTGATGCTACGGTGTATGCTGTGTCGACTTCTTAACGTTTTTGCTCAGACCACCTATTGCTGCGTCAATCCCCATTTTGATAGTTGCTCTGCAATCATCCTCCCACGAAGCCTGTCATGGTGAGCGCAGTCGAACCATCTCCTCGGGGCTTGGTAACGCCAGATGGACAGGGGGCCCTGCCAACCTTGGTGGAGCTCTTTATTCACTGCGTTCATCAGTCGCTTCGCTCGTGTCAGGACTCCTACCGACCGCTGTCGGTATCCGCTCAAGATGACATCATGTAAACGGGGCATGTTGTAATCCCCACATTGACCGTTGACACTATACTATTGCCGTGTCACACGTCAATGGTTGGGTAGTGTGGGCGAATGATTGTCATGGAAGTCCACAAGAGATCCCGGATCAGCGGCGCCAGGGGCGCCTTGCCTGTCCTGAACTCGATTCAGGATCTGGATGACTATAAAATGGGAGTCCATGCGTTACCCTATGAATCATCTGTGACAGAGCACTATTGTATGGACACCACACCTGGATTTCTACACAACGCGTCGGTGCGTACCGACCGTGCTGATGACCTTGATGCACTCATTCGGTCGCTGTTTACACGCCGTCACTTACGCACCGCAGGCGCAGGCATGTGACGAACACGACGGCTACTCCGGCGGCGCGAGCCTTATCGATCAGCGAGAGTACGATTTCAACCTGGTTGTCACTGAGCGCGGCGGTGGGCTCGTCGAGAATGAGCACCCGGGTTGCGAAATGAACCGCCCGGGCGACCGCAAGCAGTTGTCGTTGTGCGCCC
>NZ_JAWOAR010000094.1:0-4334 GCF_046498435.1 Longimonas sp.
TGAGGCCGAGCAGCAAAACGACAAGCGTCAGCCAGCGGAGCATAGCGCGTGGTGTGTTTCGGATACCACAAGCGAACGTCGAAAGCGCACAAAAGCATGCACCAGCTAAATATAACAGGGAACGAGGCAAGGTGCCACCGGCGGTGACTGGGCGATTGCATGTTGAGCAGCACGGACGTAGAAAAAACATCACGATACCGTCTTTCTCCGTCATCCTGACAGAGCGGAGCGGCGGAAGGATCTCAGCACGGGTTGTGCTATAGGTTCAGAAGTCGCACAGCCCCCCAACGCCCGTCATCCAGATCCTGAATCGAGTTCAGGACAGGCAAGGCGCCCCTGGCGCCCCTGGCGCCGCTGATCCGGAGCCGAGCGAAGCGAGGGCCGAAGGTCATGCCTGTGGTACGCACGAAGTAATCCATTCGCCGTTTGAGGGCGAACGCACTCCGCTAACGCATCTCTCCATTGGGGCATGGATCCCAGATCGTCGCTCCGCTCCGTCTGGGATGACGGTGTGGGGGCATAAACAAGCATTTCTGCATGTTCAACAGCGATTATATGTATAGCACAACGCGTTCTCAGCGCCTTCCTTGCGCAGCGAAAGAAGACGTCGGATGAGCGTATCGTCGCTTTGGCTCAATCATCTCCTGAAGGCCTGAAGGCCGCGCTCTGACGCTACGTTGAGAGGCGGGCGTTGAGATGCTTCCCCCGGAACACCGTCGGGGTCAGCATGACGTGAGTGAGCAGGCAACCCGTCGAAGTGCTCACACAACGTCATACTGAAGATGCGATTGCTCTGCCGTTAGCGAAACAATCCTCAAGCAACAGGCAACAAGCCGCGTATCCACAAACACCCTAACAGGTGACGCGTAGGTTGAGTCCGTACTTAAACAGACAAATAGAGCGCTATGGAGCGACGAGAGCTTGCGGTAGACGGGATGGATTGCGCAGGGTGCGCGCGCAGTGTCGAAGGCGCCATTAAGCAGGTACAGGGCGTGCAGGAGGCGGATGTCCGACTCATGGCAGGCAAGGTCGTCGTTACTGCCAACGCCCATGCACAGCCGTGGCCTGCCGTATCCGATGCAATTGAACGCGCCGGATATACCGTCGTCCGTGCCGACGCCGATTCCGCCCAGCCATCTACCCAGACGCACACGTACCGCTCTATGGGAGTGCTGGCGGCAGTCGCGGTCGCTGTGCTGGCCATGGCGGTGTTGGGGCACGGACTCGGCGTGTTTGCGTGGATTGAGCGCGTGGTACCGTGGCCACTTGGCGTTGCCGCTACGTTCGGACTCGGTTACCCGGTGTTCAAGAAAGTGGCCGTGGCGGCCTGGGGGCGGCGCATCATTGCGCATACGCTCATGGCAGTGGGCGTGGCCGCGGCATTGGCGACGGGCGAGTGGGTTACCGCGCTTATCATCGTGATTTTTATGCGGCTGGGCGACTATGTGGAGTCCTTCACGACCGACCGCGCTCGCGATGCCCTCCGCACGCTGGTGCATCAGGCGCCGCAGCAAGCGCGTGTAGAACGGGGCGATACCACCGAGCAGGTATCCATCAGTGAAGTTGTGCCCGGCGATGTCGTGCAGGTACGCCCGGGAGAGAAGATTCCCGTGGATGGGTCTGTCGTAGAGGGGCATGCTACCATCGATCAATCGGCCATCACCGGCGAGAGTATGCCCGTGGAGGCCAACACGGGCGATGACGTGTTTGCGGCAACCGTCGCCCAGGGCGGTCGCCTGCGCATCCGCGCCGAAGAGATCGGGGAGGACACCACGTTTGGCCGTGTGGTGCAGATGGTGGAACAGGCGGAGGCGCACCGCGGACGCATGCAGCAGTGGGCGGATCAGTTTTCGGGCTATTACCTGCCGTTCGTGGCCGCCGCTGCAGGCGCCACCTACCTGATTGGTGGCAGCATTATGGCCACGGTGGCGGTGCTGGTGGTGGCGTGCTCATGTGCCTTTGCGCTGGCAACACCGGTGGCCATGCTCGCCGCCATTGGCACCTCGGCCCGGCAGGGCGTGCTCATCAAGGGCGGTAAGTACATCGAGGCCCTGGCGCAGGCAGATACGCTGCTCATCGACAAAACCGGCACGCTTACGCTGGGTGAGCCACGCATCACAGATGTGATCAGCGTAAACGGCATCACGGAGGCCGAACTGCTCCGTCTGGCAGCAGCGACCGAGCAGCACTCCGAGCATCCGCTGGCAACCGCAGTACGCCGGGCCGCGACCGAGCGCGAACTGGATCTGCCCGCTCCCCGCCACTTCGAGGCCGTGCCTGGACGCGGCGTGCAGGCTGTTGTCAACGGCGCAACCGTGGCGGTCGGCAATGCTTCGTTTGTCGGCAACGCCCGCGGCATCTCTACGAACCGACCCGGCCAGACGCCGCTGTATGTGTCGGTGGATGACGAACTGGCGGGCGTCTTGTGGGCGGCCGATGCCGAGCGCGCCGGCGTGCAGTCGGCCCTAAATGCGCTGCGCGATCACTTCGCCACCATCGAAATCTTGACCGGCGACAACGAGCAGACCGCTGCGGTGGTGGCCGAGCGCTTCGGACTTGCCTACCGGGCTGAGCTGCTGCCCGATGATAAGATCGAGGCGGTGCGTGCGCATCAAGACGCCGGACGCACCGTGGTGATGGTTGGCGACGGCGTAAACGATGCCCCGGCACTGGCACAGGCCGATGTGGGCATTGCCATGGGCGCCGGCGGCACCGATGTCGCTATCGACGCCGCCCACATCGTGCTGATGCGCGACGACTGGGCGCTGGTGCCTGCGGTGGTGCAGACAGCCACCCGTGCACTGGGCGTCGTGAAAAGCAACCTGATGCTTACTGCCGTCTACAATCTGCTGGCGCTGGGGGCCGCCTCGGTTGGCTACCTGCCGCCCGTGTTGGCTGCGGCCCTGCACTCCATCCCCGACCTGGGCATCCTGGCCAACTCCTCGCGCCTGCTCCGCCGCTCTCCCACGACTTCCGACTGATTGCTTATGGCATCTGATACGCACGCCGCATCTGCTACCAGCCGAACTGCCAAACTCCGCCGCTACCTGCGCTTTGTCGACGAGAACTTCGGCATCGACAAGCTGTCGCGCACGCCCACCGATGCCGATCACACGGCCGGGTACTACGAAGATAGCTACTGGGCCTATCACTTCGTGCACTCGAAAGAAGGCGCCATCCACATGGCGCTGAATCCGGGGGGAACGTTCGACCGCGCCGGATACTACGGGCAGCCCTGCATCGTAGAGCGGGTGATGCGCGAAACCGATGCGCACGAGGTGCTCGAACTGGCCAGCGGACGCGGGTTCAGCAGTCGCTATCTGGCTGCTCAGCATCCCGAGCGTGCGTTCACGGGCATCGACCTGACGGCCAAGCACGTGCGGGCCGCCCGGCGATCGGCGACTGAATACCCGAATGTGTCGTTCCTGCAGGCGAACTTCCACGACCTGCCGTTTGCCGACGAATCCTTCGATCTGGTGTTTGTCGTCGAGAGCCTGTGTCACTCCGACGACCTTGCGCAGGCGCTCCACGAGGCCCACCGCGTGCTGCGACCGGGCGGGCGGTTTATTGTTATCGACGGCTTTCGTGTGGGGGATGCAGCGGCCCACGGCGACGACTGGGCGACGGCCGCCACCCTGGTGGAGCGCTCCATGTCTGTTGATCGCTTCTTTGACCGCGATGACTTTCTCGCATCCGCCCAACAAACCGGGTTTGCATGCGAGACGCACAACGACCTGTCGCAAGCCATTCTGCCCACGCTGCGGCGCTACGAAGACCGTGCGCTGCAGTACTACGAAAGCCGCCTCATGAACACGCTCTTCCGATGGTTTCTGCCGCGCAACATGCTGCAAAACTCCGTTGCCGGCGCCCTCATGCCGCTAACGATTGAGCAAGGCATCCACAGCTACGACCAGATTACGCTTCAGAAAGAGTGATACGGGTGCCCTGCCGCGCTCTGCATGTCATGGAACGAGTTGGGAGAAACACAAAGCGCAGTGCCATCCCTACACCGTTCCCACCGATGCAGGCCCCGCCCTCGTGCACACCGGTGCGGCCCGCGCGGAAATCGTTCCGTTGCACCACATCTCGTTGCGCGTGGTGATACCATCGTGCGCACCCTGTCGCTCACACAGCCTCCCCATCAGGATAGCGACATCTGTTGCAACATTAATTCTGCCATTACTTGCCGGGTAAATGGTAATACATCCCGAGCCGTCATCTCAGACAAGCCCCCCTGGCACCATGGTACATGACAAAAAAATTGCGAGCCTTCATATTAGTCCCGGGCATCAGCGCCTTCCTCGATCAGAGGCGTCGATCACAACCGTTTCAAC
>NZ_JAWOAR010000119.1:0-4447 GCF_046498435.1 Longimonas sp.
CCACTGGTGCTCCTGCCGCGTCGCCTCCACCATCGCGATGCTTTGTAGACCGGGCCACTGGTCCCGCCGGTCCAGCCATGCGATGTCATCGGTCGCCCAGCACTCTCTGACCTCCACTCGCCCGTGGCCTCCGTCAACCTCACGGGTATGAGAGGAATCCAGATCCGGGAGCCCTCGGTCCACCACATCCGCAAAGTGGGTCTTCACATCGCCGTAGAGCCGCGGGTGATTGCTTTTTAGGGCCAACACGTAGTCCCCGCCCCGCTCGTGGATCTGCTCGGCAATGGCCTTTTGCGTTCCCATTGCGTCGATCGTTACCAAACAGCCTTCCAGTTCAAGCATCCGCAGCAGATCCGGGAGAACGGTGATCTCATTTGTCTTGGCGTCCACAGCTTGTTGTGCCAGCACCAACCGCTGCTCACATGCCCATGCGCTTACAAGGTGAAGCGGCTTCTGCGGCGCCCCGTGTTCAGGCGGTGCCTCCTCGTTATGTGCCTCACCACTCGTCACCTTGCCACTTGGCGCAGGATTAAGCGTCGCCTCATCTCGGTCACGCGAGCCGCGCAGGCTCTTTCCATCAAGGGCTATCACCTCCCCCTCGATGTGCTCGGCAAGTGAGGCGACCCAGGCCCGAAACACCTCCTCAAACGCTGCAGGATCCAAGCGACTGATGGTCCGGCGGTACGTGTCATCGGATGGAACGGGATGCGGCCCGTCGGGCAACTCCAAATACCGAGCCAGCCATCGCTTTTTCGCCCGGCCAAAGGTCTCAACGCTCTTCCAGCCTTCCGCGCCGCTAAGCACTGCACAGACCGCAATAAAGAGAACGTTAACTAACGGATGCGCCTTGCGCCGGTCCATTCGCGGATCCTCCAGATCCTGAAAATGATCAAGGAGCGACCGGGCTCCATCTGAAGACGTATCTGAAAACGACGACATAGGGCCTGATGCAGCTGATTAGGGAGCTTTTGAACCTCTCTCCCTCAATATACAACAGCAGATCATTTTAATGAGGTAGCCCTTTAAACACGTACCCTCCCCGGGGAGGAAGAAACCATAGGACGCTCTCATGAAGTCCCCCTCAGAGGAGGGGGATTTAGGGGGAGGGATTCCGTGCTCGCAAACGACCTAAACAATCATCTGTGACACAGCACTACGAGAGATGCCGATTCACCATGCTGGTTAACGTGTCGGGGGTAAACGGCTTGGCCAGATAGTCGTCGAATCCCTGGTCCAAAAACCGTTCGCGATCTCCACGCATCGCAATGGCCGTTACAGCGATGATCGGCGTGTTCTCATAGCGATCCATAGCACGGAGGTCGTTGAGAAGGTCGGTGCCACTACGGCCTGTCCCGAGGTTAATATCTACCAGAAACAGGTCAATGTCTGTATCTTGGGCTTTCTGGAGTGCATCGGAGACACTGGAGGCTGTTGAAAGGTCAGCAGTGTCTTCCAGCATGTCCTGTATCAGGAAGATGATATCCTCATTGTCCTCAACGATCAGCACGGAGCCACGCTCGCGCTCAGAAGATGGTACTGATGCTCCAGAGGGCTCCTGCTCCGGCACGTGCGGAAACGCTATGGTAAACGTGGTTCCGTCATCAGGAGCCGATTCCATAGAAAGCGTTCCTCCCATCGATTCCACCAGTTCTCGTGTGAGCGACAGATCAATCCCCGATCCGTCATACTCGGGGCCCTTTCCGGCCGTATCATACGTGGAGCGCTCAAAGAGAAGCGGATGCAGAGCTTCGCTAATTTCTACGTGTTCCCCCTTCACGTCAACGGCCACGTACGGCTGACTGGAATGCGTGGTGGTATACACGCGCACCGTGCAGCCCTGCGCGCTGTCACGCAGCATGATAGTGGTTATCAGCGTCTGTAGCACCGTAGCCGTCCGACTGGCATTCAGGTGCGCCACAGCCTCTTGCGCATCTGGATCTACGGTCATCGTGAGGGGAAGGTCGTCGCGCGGGGTTGATACCTGCATATGTTCAACAGCGTCGCGGACGATAGGAGCCACGGCAGCATACTCCAGCGCTCCGTCGTGCATACCGATGCGTTCCTGAAGCGAGGACAGCGTATCCATAAGACGCTGCCCCTCGGCCCTGATGCGCGCTGTATACTCATTGGAAGGAACGGCGGTACGTTCCTCCTGAATGAGATCGGCCAGCCCCAGGATGGCGGTGAGCGTATCACGAACCTCGCGGTTCATCGTCCGCACAAGAGACGTTTTGGCACGCTCAAGCGCGTCCCGTTCTTCTTTGAGCGCCTGAATGCGTGTAGCTACCTCCCGTTCGTAGGATCGATTGTGCTCGATGCGTTTAGTGACATCGCGTTGTACGCTTACAAAATAGCGTGCTTCCCCCGTCTCTGGATCAGCGAAGGGGGCCACGTACAGTTCGTTCCAGAATTGCTCCCCCGACTTGCGATAGTTGCGCATAATAACTCGGGTTGGCTCCTTATGACGTATGAACCGTCGTAAGGTCTTTACCCCCTCTTGGTCGGCGTCACGCATGCCATTGGAGCGATATTGCATGAACCGACAGTTATATCCGATCACCTCGTCTTCGGCATACCCCGAGAGCCGTTCGAATGCCCGGTTGACGTAAATAATTGGGTTATCGTGCTGGTGACTGTCAGTAATAACCATGGCGTTGTTTGTTGCCGCCATCGCATGCTGTATCAGGTGGTGTATCTCGGCATCAGTATGCGAGACATTCGCCCGATCACGGAATGGGCCCGAGGAGGATTTGTTAGGAGTTAGATGAGACGGTCTATCAGACATAGTTAAAGATGAATCTACAGTGAGCAAGGTGAATAGCGCCTGATGGTCTTGATCTTAACGTAACGGACGCAGTGGGAGAAAAGTGCCCGAATAGCAAAAGGGGAAAGCACCATCCCACAGTCCGCAGACGATCTGGGATCCATCTCCTGATGGATGGATGCGTTCAGCAATCACGTAGAGCTCAACCACTCCCAAATAGCGTTAGGGGAATGCGAAGGGCAGGGCGTTCTCACATCGCAGGACGCCGCCAGAAATGCAGAAAGGCACCAGCTACGCGCGCTACAGGAAGCGTCTCCTTGAGGAGCCAAGCTGTCTATGTCGAGATTTCTACGCACGTTGCAAGTCGGCCAGGGTAACTTTTGCGTATGTGAGCTACATTCCGTATTGTTAAAGTAATAACAGCAGTATAGATGACACGCCCCCTCGTTACATGTCAAGTCCCGACACCTCAGAGCTTCAAGCTGATGCGCCATCGTCACGCATTGACGTCGACGAACTGGTCAATTACCTCGAAACCGCCCCCATTCGGCTGGCCGTGTTTGGGGAGTTCAGTGCGGGAAAGACAACCATGCTCAATGCCCTCATCGGCGAGGAAATCCTTTCCGTTGCTGTCGAGCCGACGACGGCCGTACCGACCCGCGTGCGCTACGGACGTGAGTTCAACATCTTTGTGCATCGCACCGATGGCGTTTCGCTCCCGCTCTTTGAAGACGATCCGCCGTTCTGGACGCGCTTTGTGGGGCGGCGTGATATGCTGAGCACGCTTCGCCGTGAGCGCGCCTCGCTCCAGGACTTTCTGCGCACGTGGACGAAAGAGGGGGAACAGGCCGACCAGGTGGAGCGCGTTGAGATTCAGTTGCCGCTCGACTGGCTAAAAGACGGACTCGAACTGGTCGACACGCCCGGGGCCAACAACGAGTTCACCCGCCACCACAGCTTTACCGAACAAGAGGCCCGTACGGCCGACATTGCGCTCTTGCTCATGGATGCCCGGCAAGGAGGCGGGAAGCGCACGGAGTTTGAGTTCATGAACAACGTGCAGCGCCAGGTACCCCGCTGCATTGTCGCGCCCAACAAGATGGACCTGGTCGATGCAGGCGAGCGAGAGGAGTTTATCGAATACATTCGGGAAGAGGCCCTTCCGCAGCATTGGGATGGCGCCGTGACGCCCCCGGTTGCGGGCATTTCTGCGCTTGCGGCACTGCACCCCGATCAGCACGATGAGCCTGATCTCGTAGCGGCCTTTGATGACCTGAAGACGAAACTGGAAACGATTGCCACCGAGCAACGCGGCCAACTCCTGCTTGCGCGCCGCGACAACCCGGTCAAGCAGCTGTTTGCTGAAGCAAAAGCGCTGGAAGGAGAGGAGAAATACGACCGGGCCCACCGCATCTACTTCGATGTGCTGGACATCCTGGATGCAGCGGGCATGGACCCGACGCCGGCGCACGAGGGCATCCAGCGCTGTGAGACGCACCTGAGCACACAGGTCGAAACGCTCGACCGCCTCAACGAGCGCTATAATGAGATCGCCGAAGAATACGAAGGCGACCCCGACAAGCGGCTTGAGGCGCTCAAGGCACTCAAAGCGGACAAGACAAAGCTCGCGATCGATGATGAGAAGCTCAATGCAGAAATCCAGACGCTTCAGAACCGTATTGA
>NZ_JAWOAR010000158.1:0-13067 GCF_046498435.1 Longimonas sp.
CGAAACGGAGCGGCCTGCCGCTTGCCAGCGCGCTCGGCGTTATCGCGCTCGGTGCGCAACCGGCGGTTCTCAGCGGTGAGCTCGCGCACTCGCTCACGCAGACGGTCGCGTTCGGCTTGCATTGCCTCCAGCTTCGACTGAAGCGCGTCGATCCGCTCCGCCTGCGCACGAACCAAGGCAATAAGCACGTCGATCCGCTCTGCGTCAGACGCGCTTGCGTCAGAGGTCCCCTGGAGCATCTCCAGCGTGGCCTCCCAATCGGTATGGTCGGTATGATCGTTTGAATCTGCCATACCCTACAATAATAACCAGCGAACACAGACGCTAAACACGTACCGGGGAGGAAGGGTAGGATGGAGGGGAAAATACGCATCTGAACCCAACCTTTCAGGGTTGACACGGCACTACGCTCCCAGAGAATGTAGCATGCGCAGCAGTCATTTCATGCCTACTCCAATGCTCCAAAAGCGGCACTTCGATACTTGACATGTAAGAAGTACTTTTGTATTATTGGTTTACATTATGACACCACATAAATATGAAGTCACATTGGTATTATGCGCTTTGCGGCTCAGTTCCTGTTGCTCTGCTGTAGTGTAATTTTACTTCTGGCAGTTACGCCCCTCACCGCCGAAAGTCAGGACGCCTTTAAGACAACATGGTCAATTACGGAGTCTGGGGAATCCATCTTTATTCCAACAGCGCCGGGCACAGCCTACGATTTCACCATTGACTGGGGAGACGGAACGACAGAAACGGTCGACGGCATCAACCCGAACCCAGATCATGTCTATGATCGTGCAGGCACCTATACAGTCAGCATTACAGGTACTTTCCCGCGCATTCACTTCGATGCCAGTCCCGTATATCCGTTTGGCGATGGTGATTCGGCCAATGCTCAAAAGCTGCAGACGGTCGAACAATGGGGAGTTACCGAATGGCTCAGCATGGAAGACGCGTTTGCTGGTGCCGTGTACCTCAGGTCAAACGCAGAAGATGCGCCGGACTTATCGAACGTTTCGTCTATGGACCGCATGTTTGCTGGTGCGGAGTTTTTAAATACGGACCTTGCACACTGGGATGTCTCCAACGTTGAGCACATGTCAGCGCTGTTTGCAAACGCCTCTTTGTTCAACGGCGACATTGAGGCGTGGGACGTCTCGAATGTTGAAGATATGTCGGGCATGTTTATGCACGCCAAATCATTCAACCGAGACATTGGGGGGTGGGATGTTTCCAACGTCACGAACATGCGCGTCATGTTTGCCCATGCCCATGCATTCAATCAGGATATTGGAAACTGGAATGTCTCCAATCTCGAAGATATGTCGGGGATGTTCATGCATGCCAAAACCTTCAACCAGGACCTCAGCAGCTGGGATGTCTCGAAGGTGACAAAGATGACCGCTATGTTTGCTGGCACTGAATCATTTAACCAGGATATTGGAAGCTGGGATGTGTCGGCGGTGCGCAACATGCGCGCGATGTTTGCAGAAGCTGAATCATTTAATCAAGATATTGCAAGCTGGGAAGTCGGCAACGTCAGAAATCTGACGCGAATGTTCAACAGAGCGGAAACGTTCAACTACGATCTGGGCGACTGGAGCACCAGAAACGTAGAAATAATGAGCTTCATGTTTTCTGGAGCGCAGTCTTTCAATCAAGATCCCCGAAACTTGTACGTGCCCAGGGCCGCGATCGCTGAAAAAGTATTTGCTGACGCACTGCTCCTAACGTACAACATTCCGGAGATCACTGAACCTGTCGATGAGCTTGAACAACTGGTAGGTAAAGAACGCGATGCCCAGATCCAGCGCCGCTTTCAAATGCTGTGGTTGTTGAAGAGCGGGAAAGCGAAAAGCCGTAACGCAGCAGCTCGCCACCTGGGGGTAGACAACAACACGATAGCCGACTGGCTTGCTCTCTACGAAGCAGGCGGTCTTCAGAAGATTCAGAAGGTCGGAACGCCGGGCCCGGAGCCGAGGCAAAAGTCGCTTCCATCCGATGTCCTGGAAGCACTCAAAGAGCGCCTCGCTAAGCCCGAAGACGCGAGCAGCTATAAAGACATTCAGCGGTGGCTGGCCGAGGAGCACGACATCCAGTTGGACTATTCGACGCTGCACGGTATTGTGCGCTACGAGATCGGAGCGAAACCGAAGGCTGCTCGACCCAACGATCCAAAAAGACCGACGGAAGCAAATAGACTTTCCGAAGGCTCTTCCCGGCTCCTTTGAGGAGTCGACCACTCGAGACGAGCGCCCGGTGTGCCTGTTTTGTCAGGATGAGTGCTTGGGAGGCATCACTTGCGATCTAACAGCTCCCCGGTTTTTTAACCGAGGACGATCAGCGCAATTCTATCCCGATGACGGCCTGGTCATGGCTGTCAGGATCAACAAAGCGTATGAGCAGCAACCCGCCCAGGCCCAAGTGCTGGTCGCTCAAATCGCCAATGCGATGTTGTGTAGACTGCTGGGTAACGCCGATTCTCGGGTGATTGCCAGCGGATGTCGTGCGCTGCATCTGTTTTCGCGTTCTTGTATGTTACGCACACGTCTACCCGTCATCCCCGACCCGTTTGCCACCTGCTCACACCTATGCATACCATTTCTCGTCGTTTGCGCGCGTCTTTACGTGTGGCCCTATGTGTCGCCGTATTGACTATTGGGCTCATCGGTTCTGCATCCGCCCAAACACCCACCGTTGATGCCGTAGAGCCGCCGAATTGGTGGACGGGCATGCAGTGGAATGAGGTGCAACTGATGCTCTACGGCGACGAACTCGACGAAATATCAGCCCGCGCCCCCGAAGACGGCGTACGAGTAACTGGCGTGCAGACCGTTCCCTCAGACGGCTATGCGTTTGTCACGCTGGCCATTGCCGAGGATGCGCCCGCGCAATCGTACACTCTGGAACTGACCCGCGGCGACACGCAGACCACACTCGACTACCCCATCCGCGAGCGCGCCAACCCGGACGGGCGCTACGCCGGGTTCGATGCCAACGATGTCGTCTATCTCATTACGCCCGACCGCTTTGTCGACAGCGAGTCGGTTCCGTACGAGACGGAGGACACGGTCGACGAGTACGACCCGTCTGATCCGGCTATGCGTCATGGTGGCGACGTGCCCGGCATTACCAACCGGCTCGACTACCTGGCCGACCTGGGCGTCACAACAATCTGGCTGAATCCGGTGCTCGAAAACCGGGGCGTGGATAGCTACCATGGCTACAAAACAACCGACTTCTACCGCATCGATCCCCGGCTGGGTACGAACGAGGATTACCGCACGCTGGTCGAAGAGGCGCACAAACGCGGCCTGAAGGTGATCTTCGACCATGTGAGCAACCACATTGGGCTGCAGCACCCGTGGATGGATGACCTGCCGCGCGAAAGCTGGGTGCATGGCAGCGAAGACGATCATGCCTCCGAAGCCCACTACATGATGGCGCCGACCGATCCGTATGCCGAAGCCGAGGCCACGGAGCTATTGCGCACGTTCTGGTTTGTGGAGACGATGCCCGACCTCAACCAGCATGACCCGCTCCTGGCTACCTACCTCATTCAAAACACGCTGTGGTGGATCGAAACCACCGGCCTCGATGGCATCCGCGAAGATACGTATCCGTATGCGCACCCTGATTTTATGGCGAAGTGGGCGGAGGCCATTCGGACGGAGTACCCCAACTTTAGCATCGTCGGCGAAATCTGGAATCTGAATCCGGCGTTTCTGGCGCTATACCAGGAGGATAGCCCAATGCCACAGGCCTACGATACGAATCTGCCGTCGGTCATGGATTTTGCGCTGTCGCAGGCCATGCGGAATTACCTGAACGGCTCGGGCGCCCTGAGCGATGTCTACGAGGTGCTGGCGCAAGATTTTGTCTATGCCGACCCGATGCAGCTCATGACGTTTGTCGACAACCACGACATGACGCGCGGTATCTTCGAGGCCGACGGCGATACCCAAAAGCTGAAGCAGATGCTCACGTTGCTGCTTACCACCCCGCGCATCCCCCAGATTCTGTACGGCACCGAACTCAACCTGATGGGCGGCAGCAGCCACGTCGAAATCCGCGAGCCCATGCCGGGCGGGTTTCCAGAAGATACGCGGAATGCGTTCACCGAAGACGAGCGCACCGAATCCGAACAAGACATGTTTTCGTTTCTGCGGCACCTGCTGCATCTGCGTCAGGACGAACCGGCCCTGCGCACGGGCACGCTGACGCACTACCAGCCCACCTACGGCAACAACGTGTACCGCTACACCCGCACGCACGAGGGCGACACGCTCATTGTGCTGCTCAACGGACACGACGAATCGCGTGCGGTATCCATTGCCGACCTGGTGGAGGCCCCGGCAGCCGCGCTCCGCCTTACCGATCTGCTTTCCGATGCGCCGGTCTCTATCAGCGATGAGCAGACCGTTCCGGTCGAAGCGCACGGCACACGGGTGCTGCGGGTAGACACAACGGAGTAGCACTGGCACACGTAAACGTTTTGTTGGATGCGGGAGCCGGGCGGGCTGCTGAGCATACGTGAGTTGCACGAAGTTTTTTGCTATCATGCCCTCCAATGCCATGACAACCAACCGCAAAACCGCACTCAACATAGCTCTGTTGGTGCTTCGCATCGGCATCGGCATCTCGTTTGTCTTTGTGTACGGATACGAAAAGATCTTTGCCGGACCTGAAACCTGGACTGATCTTGGCGGCAACATGGCTGTACTCGGCATCACGTTCTGGCCCGTGGCATGCTACGGAGATGCTGACCGTCTTCATTGCGCTGCTGATTACCGGCCCCGGCGCTTACAGCCTCGATACCCTCTTCTTTGGATCGTCCGATCCGTATGCCTGACTCCATTCCTTTCGGCATCGTAGGCGCTGGTCTTAGCGGACTGGTCGCCGCCGCACACCTACGCGAGACCGGACATGCCGTCATGGTGTGGGAGGCGCGCGACCGTGTCGGCGGGCGTACGTGGAGTCCGCCCCTGGGTCCCGATTCGCTGCATCTGGACTTGGGGGCGGCCTGGCACTGGCGCGAGCACACCCGCGTGCAGGCGCTGGCGGAGCAGCTGGGCATTGCGCGCGTGCCGCAGCACGAGCCCGGCATCGCGCTCTATGAACCGCGCGCTGAACAGCCGGTGCAGCGCTTCCCGTGGCCCGAAACGCCCCCGCCCTCATGGCGCCTCGAAGGCGGCACGCAAACACTGGCCCAACACGTGGCCGCGACGCTGCCCGGTGATGCGGTACGGCTCAACCATCGCGTCACGGATGTGCGCCGCACCGATGCAAGCGTGCAGGTACGCGTAGCCGGCCCCGACGGCCCGTCGTCCACAACCGTAGCGCATCTCATCGTTGCCGTGCCACCGCGGCTGGTGGCGCACACCATCGACTTCGATCCCCCGCTCCCCGATTCTCTCGCATCCGCTCAGCGCAAAACGCCTACATGGATGGCGGCTTCGGGCAAGGCTGTGGCTACGTTTGCGGATGCGTTCTGGCGGCAGCAGGGCATTGACGGGCGCGTGGTGAGCCATGCGGGTCCGGTGGCCCACTGGCACGATGCCGTAGCACCCAATGGACGCGCTGCGCTCGCGGGGTTTCTGCATCCCACCGGGGTGCAAACCCTCGCCACCAACGGACGCGAGGCGCTGCACGCGGCCATCCGCACCCAACTCGCGCACTGCTTCGGGGACGATGCGCCCGCTCCCACGGCCATCGCCACGAGCAACTGGCGCACCGACGACGCAACCACGCCGCCCGGTGTCGCGCCCATGCAGGTTGAGCACCCACCCACGCCGCCGCCCGTGCTCACGCAGCCGCAGTGGAACGGACGCCTGCTGTGGGCCAGCGCTGAAACCGCGACCGAGCATCCCGGCTACCTCGACGGCGCCATCGAAGCGGGCGAGCGCGCCGCCGAGCAGGTGTTTGAAGCATCCCCCGAATCCGCTTCAACTCGCTGATCGGGAGTGTCCTCAGGCTGCGGTTTGGACGCAGGAGCGTCCTCTGCCATGGCACCGACGGGGGACCGTCGGTGCCAGGTCCTGTGATTAATTCCCAAAAGTCACAAGCCCCGTCCCTACGGCGCTGGAAACAGGCATTCTACTGCGTCCGACGGTCCCCCGTCGGACGACGAAATGGACGCTCCCGCGTCCGCACAAGGCGCTGCCCCTGCAAGCCTGCGACCGAACGTCATACCGGCGAACCAACTACCGCGACGAGACCGAACGTACGCTGCCAGACCATACCTGAAGGCCCGGCACCTCCTTCCCGTGCAGCGGTTTACCCTGTGCGCTTCCCCTAAACTCAGTTTCCGATCGCATGGCAACGCCCGCGCCCGATACCTCGGATGCTACGCTCTACGGCCACGACGACACGCCCCGTATTGTGGACGTGCAGCCGCTGCTGAACCGTCCCTCGCGCGAGCAGGCCATGGTGCGTCTCTACCGGCGGAGCGAAGATGGCGCGGAGGTGTTCACCGAAGACGCGCTGCTCTATCCGTTCTTCTTTATCTCGGATATTGGGCTGCTGCGCCATCGCCGCGATACCTTTCGGGCCTCGCGCCTGCAGGGCGGCGGGTTTTTCGAGCACGTGGTCGTGTTTTCGTGCTGGCAGGATTACTACGAGGCGATCCGCCACGTCAAGCGCCAGACCGACAGCGATCAGCGGCGGCCCGAGGAGCTCTACCTCATTAGCGATCCGGTGCAGCAGTACCTCACGCAGAGCGGGCGCACCTGCTTCAAGGACATGACGCTCGACGACCTGCACCGCCTGCAGCTCGACATCGAGGTGATTAGCGACGGCTCGTTCCCCAACGCCGAGCGTGCGGGCGACGAAGTGGTGATCGTGGCGCTGACCGACAACCGAGGCTGGTCGGAGGTGCTGCATCAGCGCAGTGGCGTATCGGAGGCCACGCTCTTGCGCGAGCTGGTGCACACGATCAACGAGCGCGATCCAGATGTTTTGGAGGGATACAACGTCTTTGCCTTCGATCTGGCGTATCTGCAGGACCGATGCGACCTGCACAACGTCGAATTCGCCATTGGACGCGATGGGTCGGTGCCCCGCACCTTTGACAGTAGCATGCGGTTTGCTGAGCGCACGGTGGACTTCCCAGCGATGGATATTGCCGGACGCCACGTCATCGACGCGTACTTTCAGGTGATGGCGTTCGACGTCTTCAAGCGCGATCTGCCGGACTACAGCCTGAAGACCGCCGCCCGCTACTTCGGCTTTGCACCGGAGGACCGCACGTACATCGCGGGCGAAGACTTGACCGAGGCATGGCACACCGACCGCGAGCGGCTCCTCGATTACGCCCTTGATGACGTGATTGAGACGGGGCGGCTGGCCCGGCACCTCTCGGGCTCCACGTTCTACCTCACGCAGATGCTGCCCATGACGTACGGACGTGCGGCCCGGCGTGGCCCGGCGGCGAAGATCGAGTCGCTCTTCGTGCGCGAGTACCTGCGTCAGCGCTACGCCCTGCCACAGAGCAACTGGGGCAGCCAGTCCATGGGCGGTTACACCGACATCTTTCGCACGGGCGTGATCGGTCCGGTCGTCTACGCCGATGTGGAGAGTCTGTACCCCTCCATCATGCTGAACTACGACATCCAGCCCACGGGCGATGCGCTCGACCTCTTTCCGCGCCTGCTGGACCGCCTCACCACGCTGCGCCTCGACACCAAATCCGCCATGCGCTCCGCCGAGGACGAGGAGGTGCAGAGCGAGCTGGATGCGCGGCAGTCGTCGTACAAGATCCTGATAAACTGCTTCGACCCCGAAACGGAGATCATGACTGTGGAGGGTCCAAAGAATGTGCGCGACGTGTCGGTTGGCGATCGGGTCTATTCGCTCAACCCCGACACGCTGGAAGCCGAAATCAAGCCCGTGACGCATGTGCACCACCAGTCGATGTACCGGGGCGAGATGATCCGCCTGAATAATCAGCATGTCGACTTTCTGGTGACGCCCAATCACCGCCTCCTTACGAACCGTGTGAATGGCTACCGGGAAACGGGCTACCAGTGGATTGAGGCGGGTGAGTTGACGCAAACGTCGGAGGCGCATCGTCTCCCCCCACGCGCCGCTCGTTGGGATGTCGTTTCTCGTCCGAGCAATGCCGCCCATCTCGTTCCAGCGGATGCACAGCCCGGCAGCCCCTGGATCCCGGATCTCCGCTCCGCTTCGTCCGGGATGACAGACCGGGGGGCGAGGGTTGCTCCGGAACGACTTACACCGCTGCTGACCCACAAGCACCGCAGTCGTATTGACTACGAAGGCTCCATCCACTGCGTCACCGTAGCCGACAATCACACCGTGCTTGCGGGGCGCAACGGCACGTTCAACTGGATTGGGCAGAGCTTCTATGGCATGCTGGGCTTCAGCCTCGCCGCGTTCAACGACTTTGCGGAGGCCGACCGCGTGGCGCGCATCGGGCAAGACCTGGTGCAGCAGATCATCGAGGTGATCCGCGAGCGCGGTGGCACGGTCGTGGAGGTGGATACCGACGGCGTCTTCTTCGTGCCGCCGGAGGATGTGCGCGGGGCGGATACCGAGCGCGATTTCACGATCAGGCTCACCGACGCGATGCCCGAGGGGATTCGCATTGGGTTCGACGGACGCTACAAGAAGATGCTGTCGTACAAGAAGAAGAACTACGCGCTCCTCACCTACGAGGGCGACCTCAAGTTCAAAGGCTCCTCGCTCATCTCGCGCTCGAACGAGCCGTTTGGACGCACCTTCGTGCGGCGCGCCATCCGCCGCCTGCTTGACCACGACATCGAGGGGCTGCATCAGCTTTATCTGGATACGCGGCAGCGCATCATCGACCGCACCTGGGAGCAGGGCGTAGACAGCTTTGCCCGCACCGAAACCCTGAAGACCAGCGTCGAAGAGTACGAAGCGGCGGTGGAAGCGGGTGAGCGCCCGCGTGCCGCGACCTACGAGCTGGCGATTCAGCGGGAAGAGGAAACCGGGCAGCCGGTGCGCGTGGGCGATCGCATCTCGTACTACATCACCGGCGAGTCGGCCAACGTGACGGCGTTCAAGCACTGCGCCCGCGCCGAGCAGTGGGACCCGGACAACGACAAGGCACCCAACGAGAATACCGCGTACTACCTGAAGCGCCTCGACGAATTCGCCCGCAAGTTCACGCCGTTCTTTCGCGAGGAAGACTTCGACCTGGTCTTTTCCCCCGAAGATCTATTTGGCTTCTCGGCCCAGGGCATTGAGCTGGTCACCAAAGTGCACGAGTCCAAAGAAGACAGCGAGACGACGGAGGTGCCGTTTTAGGAGATGCGAGAGCAGCGGTGCTACAGCTAATACCATCTGCGCTGAATCATCATACAGGTGTTTGCAATCGGTGAGCGACGAAACTCGCCTTAATGTCGCCGGGGACGCAAGCGGCCTCCAACTTAACGTGTACATCGAAGTCTCGCACCTGGTATAATTACACCCACGCGACCCAAGATAAAGCAAGACAGCTGTACCAGGCACCAACCCTGGAGGGCTACCGGCATGGCCATGCGCCGTATACCGCCTCCGATCTGTATCCGCTCTCACAGATCGACACAGACGACCCGCGTCCGCATACGCTTGTCGTTGCTCCTACTGGTGCAGGGAAGACCAACTTTCTGCTTGCGCGCTGCCAGAGACGTGTGTTCTACACGCTGCCCTTTACGGCGATGCGTACCGCATCCAGAAACTTCAACACCGTCCGAAGTCTGTGCTGCTGGATGCGCTAAACATCAATTCAGCCGTGTGCATCCTCCGGTCTGAAGTCGAGGCCTACGCAAAGGCACGCTGGGCCGAGCGTCAACCCATGCACATTCCCGTGCCCCCCTTTAATCGCACCGTTGAGGTATAGTACCATCCCCGCGCGGTGGGACGCTGTTGCAGCGCCTCGTGTCCTAATCAACGATGGCCGGGGCCGCATGCGTCGTTGGTGCATGGAGGGCGCAGTTCTGGCAGGTCAAACGCCGCAGGAGACGGCAAATAGTGCCGCGAAACACAAAAGCGCATCGACCCCGATACAAGCCGGAGTCGATGCGCATGGGAGTTGAGCGCTATACGTTGGGGCTGCTATGCCGCGACAGGCGTGCGGTGTTCGATCTGCGTGCCGAGTACCTCCAGGAACGCCGCCAGCCACTTCGGATGGGCGGGCCACGCCGGCGCCGTCACGAGCTGGCCGTCGACCGTTACCTCATCGGCAGCGATGTCGGTATACACGCCGCCCGCACGCTCGACCTCGGGCTGACAGGCGGGGTAGGCCGCGCACTGCTTGCCGTCGATCACATCCGCAGCAGCCAGCACCTGCGCGCCGTGGCAGACCGCTGCAATGGGCTTGTCGGACTCGTCGAAGTGGCGCACCATAGCGAGCACATTCTCATTCAGACGGATGTACTCCGGCGCACGTCCGCCCGGAATCACCAGTGCGTCGTAATCGGCCGGGTCGACCTCGTCAAACGTCGCATTCAGCACGAAGTTATGGCCGGGCTTTTCGGTGTACGTCTGGTCGCCCTCAAAGTCGTGGATGGCCGTTTTCACTGCGTCACCTTCGGATTTGTCGGGGCACACCGCATGCACCGTGTGGCCCACCATTTGTAGCGCTTGAAACGGGACCATCATCTCGTAGTCCTCCACGAAATCGCCCGCGAGCATGAGGATCTTTGCACCTTTCATAAGCATCACCTTGTGTTAAGGAAAAGAGAATCGGTATGGGGGATGCTTGACGAAGCGTCGGCGGTCAAAGATCCGGATGCAGCGCACTACTGCTGTGTCACACGTCATTCTGTGGGTTAAACCAAGATGGATACGCGTGCTGTGCCGTCCCGAAAAGTTCCTGCTAAACACCAAGGAGATGGTTCGACTGCGCTCACCATGACAGGCTTCGTTGGGGGGATGATGCCCGGGCAACCATCAAAATGAGGGTTGACAAAGCACTACTGCTGTGTCAAGGATAATTTTTCGGGTTGTGTGATAGTATGGAATCCCTCCCCCTAAATCCCCCTCCTCCGAGGGGGACTTGGGAAGGAGCCCCTCACAGTTCCTTCCTCCCCGGGGAGGACAGGTAGGATGGAGGGGAAAATACGCATCTGAACCCAACCTTTCAGGGTTGACACAGCACTACTCGTCAGTCGGCGCTACGGGGAACGCAAACCGGAGGACCGAGCCTCCTGCATCCGCCTGTTCGACCCAGAGTTGGGCGTCGTGCTGATCGAGCAGGGCATGTAGGGTGAGTTGCATCATAGTGGTGCCCCATGGAACCGTCGCGTCTTTCCACTGCTTCACACGCGCCTCGGTGACGGTCTGTCCGTCGGCGGCGCACAGGTCGAGCAACGCCACCGAATCGGAGCGCTGTACGCAGATGGTGAGCGCCGAGCAGCGCGTGGCGTGCACGAACCGGTCGCTCACGAATGCAAGGCCCTGCTTGAGCATCGCCGGGTCCAGGTGCACGGTGAGCGCGCTGGGGGCTTCGGTGGTGGATACGGGTACATCGGTGGTTTCCTGCACCGCGGTCTGCGTCCACGTGAGCAGCGCCGCGCTGCCCATCGGCTCCAGGGCGCGGCGCGTGCGGTACATGGCGGTGTAGGCGGTGCTGGCCTCGTCGATCAGTTCCGTGAGGCGGATGCCCTGGCTTGCGATTACATCTGTAAACTGCGCGGCAGCATCTGCGCCCATCTGCGGATACTGCTGCATAGTTTCAACCGCAGCGCGGATGCTGGCCAGCGGCGTCCGAATGGCCTCAATAAGGCGCCGCAACAGGTCGTGACTCGTGTCCAGGTGCGGCGCAGGCGGCTCCGCGCTGTGGACCAGCCAGTGCGGCCTGCCTTCGGGCGCAATGCGCGTGGCCTGCATGCGACGCGGTGCATCACCCAGTTTCATTATGACCGTGGGAGCCTCGGTCGAGGCCGCCTCTCGCAGCTGCTGCCAGGCGTCGGCATCGATCCACTGCGTGAGCGGCGCGCCGTGGAGCCGCTCCTGGACGGCGTCCGCGTCGCGAACATCGGGCATCAGCACCCGCGCGGCTTCGTCGTTCCAGGCTTGCACAGTGGCGTTGGGGGTACACACCAGCGCCGGACCCGTCATGGTGTTCAGCAAAGCATGCTGCCAGGGCGTCATAGCGGCGAATCCAACCAGATTAGAGACAAAAGAAGAGAGTTTTACAGATACCGCACTACAGAAAACAAAAGCACATCGTGTAGTAGGTAGAAGATTAGTGATCAGTGAAGGCTCCATCCGCAAGTTATCCTGCCCCCTGACGACTGTCGGGGAGAAGAATCTCAACGCCGGCCTCGTGCGCTCGGCATCGCGCCCCGCACCGGAGCACCGTATCTCGCATCCCCAAAGCAGATGCTCCGCCCGCGTAACCTGAGATGCTTCACTCCGTTCAGCATGACGATAGCGGCTACCCAGGACCATCCCGTATGCATGGCATCACGTAACGTCTGCCCACCTCTTGATGTAGGCTGTCGGCGACTATTCATCGGGCAAGTAGCTGCGGGCGGTTTCGACCACATCGGCCACCGCGAAGGGCTTGGTGATGTAGGCATCGGCGCCCATAGCATAGCCTTTCTCGATATCCACCTCGCGCCCTTTCACCGTAAGCATGATGATGGCGATGTCGTTCCCCTCGGGCCGCTCCCGAATCGCGCGGCACAGGTCGTAGCCGTTGCGCGAGGGCAGCATCACATCGAGCAGAATGAGGTCGGGGCGCTGTGCTGCAATAGCCGGCATCACCGCCGCACCATCCGACACAATCTGCACCGAGCAGCCTTCCTGCTCCATCAGAAACTTGAGCGGCGTTACGATGCTCGGCTCGTCTTCTACAATAAGCACATGAGGCATAGCGCACAGGTCGTTAGGAAACAGAGGCTTCAGGGTCTGTAGCCGATACCTCTGTTTGGGAATATTTCTGATGCAATAACAAATTTTAACGGGCCGATAGAAAAGGCAAAACAAGCCAGAAAAGCAATAACACTGAACAACAAAAAGATACTGCCGGTAGCACCTATAAAGAAAAAATAACCGGTGGCTGCCAGGGAGATTGTTGCTCCCGCTGTACC
>NZ_JAWOAR010000175.1:0-11642 GCF_046498435.1 Longimonas sp.
TGCGCGACGGCCACCGCAGGTTTCTCCGCAAGCGCGCTGGCGCGTACGAGCGTGGGGAGCGTCACCATCTGGGTGGGGTTGTGGCCGGATACGGCTAGACCCTCATTACGCTGGCCTCCCTCTGTGTGGCGCGTGCGATGGGCGTCTGCGATCAACTTGTGGTCTTTGTGCCGCGGGGCAACCTACGCGACCAATACGCCGATCCGCAGGAGCTGGCGCAGATGCTGCAATGGATTGGCGGGCCGCGCCTCCCCTTTTCGATTGCGGATTCGGATGCGGTCTTCCTCAAAAACCGCGACATCCCGATCGTCATTGCCACGTACCAGTACGCGTGCGGATCGAGCGGCAACAAGGCGCTGCAACAGTATTGCAACCAGGGGGATACGCTGTTTGTGCTCGATGAAATTCACCACCTGCCCCAAGAAAGTGCGTGGTCGGATGCCGTGGATAACCTCTCGCACGAGGCGCTCATCGGACTCTCGGGTACGCCCATCCGCAGCGATGGGGAGCCGCTCTTTGGCGTGCCGCACGACACCATCTCGCACGACGACGGCACCGAATCCACCTTCTACCGCGCGCTCCATGAGGTCTCCCTCCGCGATGCCCATGCCGAGGGCGAAATCCTGAAGCGGGTTGAGGCGCACGTGGTCGATTACACCATCACGATGCAGGAGGAGAACTCGGGGGAGACGGTGGAGTGCACGCTGGCCGAGCTCAAAAACGACATTTCGGCGGATACCGCGACCCTCGACCGCTACTTTGCACGTCGCAACCTGCGCTTTCACGACGTCTACCTCGACACGCTGATTGGTCCGGCGGTGGGACGCCTGCAATCGAAGCGGGCCCAACATCGCGGCACCCATGGCACTGCGGTTCGCAACCACCAGATGCTCGTGATCTGCATGAGCAACCGCCACGCCGCCGACGTCCTCGACTTCATGCAGCGCCGCTACGGCTGGCTTTCGGTCACGCGCATCGGACAAGATGTGCCGCCGCAGGAGCGCGAGGAGCGCCTGGATGCCTACCGCAACGGCGAAGTGGATGTGATGGTGCAGGTCGATATGATTGGCGAGGGCACCGACATCAAATCTATTAGCGTGATTGCCAAGCTCGACCTGGTGAGCGCGCGCTCGAAGTGCCTGCAGCAGATCTTTCGGGGGATGCGCTACTTTGCGCCCTGGTCGGACAAAGCCAACGTGTGCGATGTGTTTGCTTCGGGCGATCTGGGGCTCTCCGACACGCTCAACTGGATGACGCGGGAGGTGCAGGAGGGCATCCGCACGCGCAAGGAAAAGGCAAACCGGACGCCGCCCGAGAAAGCCACCGAAGATAGCGACCGCAGCGGCTGGTCGATGCAGCAAGTGAGCGAAGGTTCGTTCGAGACGCATCGCGTGGAGATGGAAAACTCGGGGCGACTCCGCGTGCGACGCGAGGCCTTTGAGGGCAACCAACCAGCGGCTCCGGGCGGGAACGGACTCGATGTAAAGGCCCGCGAGGAGGCGCTGCGCAAGGAATGCAGCGAACTGGCGTCGTCGCTCGCCTTTCTGCTTCAGGACCGCGGGAAGTCCATTCACATCCGTGATGTGCATCAGAAGGCGAAGGAGCGGTTTCGGGTGAAGCAGGCGAACATGAGCATCCAACAGCTCGAAAAGAAAAAGAAGTGGCTGAAGCGCTGCACGCAGATGAAGCGGCTGTTTTAGCGTACGTGCTGGACCGCAATCGCTGGTTTTCCTAATTGCGCCTGGAGGTGCGCCTGGACCTAAGCACCATTACCGACCTGCAGCACATCACACCCATCGCGCGCCGCGACCACTATGCCGACCACTGTCGGCACTGCAAATGCCCAGCCATGCCCTCATAGCTGCGGTTCTTATAAGTGGCTTGCCTCATCATGTCCCATTCCCACCTGCCATCGTCCCACCGGGCATCGTCCCGCCAACCGTCGCCCGAGACGCCGCGCCGGGGCGGCCTCCGATCACGTCGATCCGGCTCAATCGGAGGAGGGGACGGTAGCGTGTAGCCGCGCAGTCGCTCGGCAGCACCGTGTGGTGCCGCTCCGCCAGGAAGGCGATACGCTTGTGATCGGCGCAGCCCGCCCGCAAGACGGGCGCATCACCGTCTGCCCTGATCGACGCACCGTGCAGCATCCCGGCGAGATTGGCCTGTGGGTAAGATATCCGCCAGCCTGCCGACGGAGGCCAGAATAGATCTGCGAATTTCTACCAAGGACCATCTACCTTAATTGCTTTTTCTGATTTGTGCATCTCAATTTTGGAATGATGTACAAATCAGCTCTAAGCGATTACGGCTTGTGTTGCAATAACGGGTATTAAATGATTCGATCTGCTTCTACCCAGGTGGGCGTTGCATCAGACTGGACCGCGTGCAGCACAGCTTCGATCTGCTGGCGCACCGCCCGATGGTCATCCCCCTCCGCTTCCCACCGCATAAAGTGCGCAGGGCATCCGCAGTCGGAGCTGCCCAGTCCCTTCTTGGGAACACATGTGCTGTCAGCATCCAGTAACGCACGGGCCCACGGGCATTCCAGCTTCGTATCCGCATAGCTAACCCATGCGCCCTGTAGTGTGCAGTGTGGACGAATGTAGTCGATGTGCCAGTGCTGGGGGTGGTCGGTCCGGGCGTGGCGATGTACGCGGGTTGCAATGCCTCCCGGACCAAAAGCACTCCCTGCGTAGAGATAGACGCCGGTATGCAGTGCGATTCTCCCTTGTGCACCTACCTCTACAACTGACTCATCGCTGCACCCCATAGCAAGCAGATACGTCCCTGTATCACTTTTTAGCACTGGTGATTCTTTCATTGCAATAACAGACTCAAGGCGGTGAAAGCGGGAGCATTGTTCGCTACGAACGTGTGCGAGCCACACCTTCTTCCTGGGCTGCCGCTTCCACAGCCTCGGCCACACGGTCTACCACGGCTTTATCGAATACACTCGGCACAATATAATCCGCCGTTCGGCTGGCATCGTCGATGGTATCTGCCACCGCGTAGGCCGCAGCCAGCTTCATGCCATCGGTGATGTCGGTGGCCCGGCAGGCCAGCGCGCCCTTGAACATCCCCGGAAAGCACAGCACATTGTTGATCTGGTTCGGGTAGTCGCTGCGTCCGGTGGCCATCACCGCCACGTGCGGATACGCCTTCTCGGGGCGGATTTCCGGCTCCGGATTCGCCATCGCAAAGACAATCGGGTCATCGGCCATGCGGTGCAGGTCGTCTACGTCGATCACGTTCGGCCCCGACAGCCCGATGAACACATCCGCATCTGTCATCACCTCACTGAGCGACCCGCTCAGGTTGTGCGGATTCGTCTGGGCTGCGTACGCCCGCTTGGCCTTGTTCAGATCCGTGCGGTCGCGCGTAACCGCGCCCTGACGGTCCACGCCGATGATATTCTCGATGCCCATGTTTTGCAGCATGTGCGTTACGGCAGTGCCTGCTGCCCCAATGCCCACGAGCACCACCTTCAGCGCCTCGGGCGTCTTGTTTACGATCTTAAGCGCGTTGATGAGCGCCGCAACGGCCACGACTGCTGTGCCGTGCTGGTCATCGTGGAAAACCGGAATGTCAAGCCGCTCGCGCAGCCGATCTTCAATCTCGAAGCAGCGCGGCGCACTGATATCCTCCAGATTGATCGCACCAAAAACAGGTGCCATGCGTGCTACAGTCTCTACGATTTCGTCTACATCTGTTGTATCCAGGCAGATCGGAAAGCCATTTACGCCGGCAAACTCCTTGAGGAGCTGCGCCTTGCCTTCCATCACCGGAATCGCAGCCTCGGGTCCGATGTCGCCCATCCCAAGCACTGCTGTGCCATCCGATACCACGGCCACCGTGTTGCTCTTGATGGTGAGGCGATGCGCATCGTCCGGACGGTCGTAGATCGCCTCGCACACGCGTGCCACGCCTGGGGTGTAGGCCATCGACAGCTGGTCGCGCGTACGCAGCGGCACCTTGCTGCTTACCTCAATCTTGCCGCCCAGATGCAGCAAGAACGTGCGGTCTGACACATCCACCACCCGGACGCCTTTGAGGTCGCCCAGATGCGTGATGATTGTACGTGCATGGTCATCGCTGCGCGCATTGATGGTAATGTCGCGCACGAGCACGCTGTCGCGCGCCCGCACAATGTCGATCGCGCCAATATTGCCGCCGTGCTTTCCTATCGTTGATGTTACCTCGGCTAACATGCCCGGCTTGTTCTCAATCGCCAGGCGTGCTGTAATCGAATTGCTTGCCGTGGGGGCGTACTCTTCAGAGTCCATTCAAATGTTTGTAAATACAAGGGGATGCGAAACGCTGTATCCGTTGCCTCTATGTTTACCGGATACACCGGTTTCGAGAGCACGGGCAACAGAAAGGGGCAGCCTCCGGTAGTGGAGACTGCCCCAAGCGGCATTATGGATCGGGTGCGCAGGTCGCGTTATGCGTTGTCGAGCGCATCAAGCGCGTTACGCAGATCTTCGGCATACGAAGAACCGATACCATCAATCGCTTCGAAGTCGTCGTGGGAGCGGAGCTCATCGAGCGAGGTCACACCCGCCGATTCAAGACGACCTGCGTGCGGGAAGCCATCCGGGAAGCCGGTGTCTTCCACGTCGTCACTGTCATCAGCAACGTCGTCTGCTTCGGCTTGCTGATCGGCTTCCGCCTCCGCACTCGCGTCGGCTTCTTCCGCATCCTCAACTTCTTCAGCCTGTTCGGCCTCGATCTCAGATTCGCGCGCAGCGGCCTGCTCGGCAGCCTGCATCTCACGCTTCAGATCGCCCAGTCCGCTAAGTTCGCCCAGCGTGGTCGGTCCAGACGTCGGATCGTCGCTTCCACCCGATGCAGAGGACGGCTGGCTCTTTTCCTTGTACTGGTCCACGGCCTGACGGCGCTCTTGCTTCTCGCGGCGCTCTTCCTGGCGCTCGCGGCGCTTCTCGGCCTGGCGCTCCTGGCGCTCCTTGGCCGTTTCGCTAAGCACGATGTCTTTGCGGCTTTTGTCGAACCGAATGACGCGCAACTCAAGCTCGTCGCCTTCAAAGTAATGATTCTGGAAGTCGCGCGGGCCATTCTTCAGCTCGCTGCCCGGCACGAACGCTTCCACGTCGAGCGGGAGCTCCACCACAAGGCCCTTGTCTTCAACGCGGACAACCTCGCCTTCCGTGTCGGTGCCCTCTTCGTAGGCACTTTCGAACTGATCCCACGGGTTGGTTTTCACCTGCTTGTGGCCCAGCGAGATGCGGCGGCGATCCTCGTCGATGTTAAGGATCTGGACATCCATGTCCTGCCCCTTGCTGACCATATCGCCCGGATGGCGTACCTTCTTCGTCCACGACAGGTCACTGATGTGAACCAGCCCGTCGATGCCCGGCTCAATTTCGACGAAAACGCCGAAGTTGGTGATGTTACGCACCGTACCGGTAAGTACCGTGCCCGCCGGATAGCGATCGCTGATGCCGTCCCATGGGTCGGGCTCCAGCTGCTTCATGCCGAGGGAGATCTTCTTGTCCTCCTCGTCGATGTTGAGAATCTTGACCTCCACCAGCTGTCCGAGCGACACCATCTGGCTGGGGTGGTTGATGTGGCGCGTCCACGACATTTCGCTAATGTGGACGAGGCCCTCGATGCCTTTCTCCAGCTCCACAAAGGCGCCGTAGTTCGTAATCGAGACGACCTTCCCTTCAACGGTTTCGCCTTCGTCGTACTTCTCGCCGATGTTATCCCACGGATGCGGCTGAAGCTGCTTCAGACCCAGCGAGATGCGCTGGCGCTCTTCTTCGTAGTCGAGCACCACGACCTGAATCTCCTGGTCGAGTTCGACCACTTCGCTCGGGTGCGACACGCGCCCCCAAGACAGATCGGTGATGTGCAGCAAGCCATCAACGCCGCCGAGGTCGATGAAGACCCCAAAGTCAACGATGTTCTTGACCGTACCTTGCAGCACCTGTCCCACTTCAAGCTGCGACAGAATCTGCTGGCGCTGCTCTTCGAGCTCTTCCTGAATGAGCTCGCGGTGCGACACCACGATGTTCTCATTCGACTGGTTGAGCTTCACAATTCTGAACTCCATGCGCTTCTCCAGATACGCGTCGAAGTCGCGCACAGGGCGCACATCGATCTGCGAACCCGGCAGGAACGCTTCGAGGCCGTCGAAGAGCTCCACGATCATACCGCCCTTGATGCGGCGGATAATCGTACCTTCCACGATCTCTTCGTTCTCGTAGATCTCCTCAATGCGCTGCCAGCGGCGGACCTTGTCGGCTTTCTCCTTCGACAAGACAAGCTGTCCTTCGCGGTCTTCCTTGTAATCAAGGTAGACCTCGACGGTGTCGCCGCGCTGAAGGTGCTCGCCGAACTCATCGCGGGCTACAATGCCATCGCTCTTGTAGCCAATGTCGATGACCACGTGGTCTTCGCTGACCTTGAGCACGCGGCCCTCTACGATGTCTTGCTCCCGAACGTCGATGCTGGTGCGGTCGACCAGGTCGCGAAACTGATCGTACACCGGATCTGCCGTCTGCGAGCGCTCGTATTCTTCGAGTTCTTCGAGCGTCACGGTACGGCCAACAACCTTTCCGCTAAAGCCCTGATTCTCTTCCGTGCGCTCCAGGTCGTCGAGCGAGACGGTGAGGCCAGGATCGTCGACCTGTGTGGCCTCAAAGTCGAAGTCGTCGCTGGTTGGAATGCCAATTTCTTCGGAGGCGGTGGTCACCGCTTCGGCCAGCAGCCGATCTACATTTTCAGGGGGCGGATCGCGGTCTACCTCTTCAGCTTCAGCACTTTCTTCGCCAGCGCTTTCTTCATCAGCGTGTGCTTCGGTTTCAGAAGCATCGGCGCTTTCATCGTCAGGCGAGGGCGCATCGTCTGCAGCTGGTTCTGCAGCTTCAGGAGGAGCCGTTGCCGTATCGACGTCGGTCTCTTCGACCGTAGCTACGTCGTCGGCTTCGGATGTGTCTTGCGGGGGTGCTTGCTTTTCTTGTTCGGCCATATATGTTTGGGAAACGAGGGGTATATGCCGCGTGGTGTCGGGGCGCACCGGGTACAGGAGGCTCCTGCGACCGGTGGACGTGCCCTACTCTGTCACAGACACCGTGGGCGGGTGTGAGTTGGGCCAGCGTGCCAACACGATGAAGAAGTACGAACAGGGGCATCGGATGACGGGCAGATCGCTGGCACGCGCCTGTCGACAGCATCTCGATCGCTGCTGATGGCACGTTCTGCCCTGTGCATCCGGAACACTGTCTAATGGGATGGAAAAGGGTCCGTTCCCGCATTTGCCTGCTCAATGAGTGCTTCGATGGCTTCCACCTGTTCTTCGAACGTCATTGACGTTGTATCAATAGATACGGCATCATCGGGACGGCGCAGCGGGGCCAGGTCGCGCTCCCGGTCGTGTGCATCACGCTGGCGAATCTCTTCGCGCACGGATGCAAACGAGGGGGGGTCTCCATCCGGAGCGGTCTGGTACTCCTCATATCGGCGGCGCGCCCGCTCTTCGAGGCTGGCTTCCATGAAGATTTTTACATCGGCATGGGGAAAGACCACGGTGCCGGTGTCGCGTCCGTCGGCCACCACGCCACCGGTGGATTGGCTCCACCGCGTGGCAATCTGACGTTGTACGGGCAGCAACGCTTCGCGCACTGCTGGCAGCGCAGCTACCTGGCTTGCCATGTCGCCAACCTCGGAGGTGCGGATGGTGTCGGTCACCTCGTTGCTGTTCATCAGCACGTGCAGGGTGTCTGCGTCGTCGAACTGCAGGTCGATGGTGCAGTCGTCGAGAAGTGCCTGGGCTGTTTCGTTTGTGGGCGTAGCACCGGCGTCTACAAATGCCAGCGCCACAGCGCGGTAGAGCGCCCCCGTATCCAGATAGCGAAACGACTGCCGCTCGGCTACGGCGCGGGCGGTGCTGCTCTTTCCGGCCCCAGCAGGGCCATCAATGGTGATAATCACAGCGTGTATGTTTTATTGCAATAACGGATTCAAAAGCTTATCGAGCCGCGTCATCGCCCACGGTGCGGTGCACTATGGTGATGGGCTCCCCGTAGCGCATCGGGCCAAGAGGCGTGCGGATGGTTGGCTCGGCCTCGAACTTCACGTTCGTGGGCGGCCCATCCCCTGCAAGCGATAGCGCCAGATCGACCAGGTCGCGGGCTCCGCCATCGAAAAACTCGACCAGGTTTAGCTCCACCGGAAAGCGAATGTCGGTGGGCACGCCCGGCTCCAGCACCGTCTCTTCGGCAAACGCACCGCTGATCGTCTCCCGCTCGTTCAAGAGCAGCGTCCAATCCAGTTCGGTCATCCGCGCGTTCATGCTGTTGTCGGAGGGATTGGTGCCTTCGATGACCACCGAAAACGAGAGGGGCACTTCACCTTGCCGCACCGCATTCCCGATGTTCAACAGATCGACGGGCCCCAGATCTTCCGGACGATCGATCCGGTTTAGGTCCACACCGGCAATCCGGGCATCGGTCACGCGGTCGAGGTGAAAGTCCACGTTGCGGAGCTGCCCCACCTCGCGCAGCGCCTGGCAACTGGTAAGGGTGGTGGCCACGAGCACCAGGAACAGACCGAGCATCCAGGCAGGGGCCTTCGCCTCCGAGAAACAGGTAGACATAGATCGATGGAGTGTGGGGAAAGAAAACAAAATGACCGTCCGAAGGCGCCGCTGCTGTGCTTTCCCCCGGAACCTGTGGGGACGCCTGCAATCGGATTACAGCAACTGCTTTTCAATGTGAACGATAGCCCGTCCATGCGCAAACTTGCTTGGGATGAAATCGACCGCCCCGCGCCTGAGGAGCTTGCGGACTTACCGCGGCATCCGGTATCGGTCGTGGCGCATAACATCCGCTCTATCTATAACGTGGGGTCGCTGTTTCGTACGGGCGATGCAGCGCGCGTTGAGCATCTCTATTTAACGGGATACACGGGCACGCCCGATCATAAGGACTTGCACAAGACGGCGCTTGGCGCGCAAGACCTGGTGCCGTGGTCGGCGGAGGACGATGTGCTGGCGCTTCTTGGCGACCTGCGCAGCCAGGGCTACACCATTGCGGCGCTGGAGCTTACCGATGCTTCGCAACCGCCCGCTGAGCTCGAGGCCAATGCGTTTCCGCTGGCACTGGTGCTGGGCAACGAGGTGCACGGCATCGACAGCGACGTGCTCGACGCGTGCGATGTGGCGCTGGAAATTCCGCAGTACGGCGCCAAGCAGTCGCTCAACGTGTCGGTTGCATTCGGCGTTGCTGTCTACGATCTTGTCCGCCGTTATCGCTCACTTGCCGCTCCTGCCACATGACCGACGCTCCGCTCTCGCTCAACTTTCCGCTCACGCCTGCTGAGGACTGGCACGACCGCCTGCGCCACGATCTGGGCGATGATTTCATGGAGACGCTCACGTGGCAGCCGCTTGAAGGCATCGACCTGCGCGCGTTCTACCGCCGCGCCGATACCGAAGCGCTTCCGCACGTGCAAAAAGGCATCTCGGGTCGGGGGATGCGTCAGTCCGGCCCCGCAGCCAACGAATGGACGATCGCCCAGCGCCTGCCGCTCGACGCACCGAATCTGGCAGATCGCATCAACGCCGCCTGCACGAGCGGGGCCGACCGCATTGTCGTCACCGCTGCCGGGACCGATGCCTCCGCCGACCTCTCTGCTGCTTTGCGCACGGCGCTCGACACCGCAGCCCACCATGATACGGAAGTGCATCTCGATGGCGGCGCCGACGCCTGGGCGATGGTTGCCGAGTCCGATCTGGACGCCGACACGCCGCTCACCTACGCCGATCCGCATCTACTACGCGCCATGCGGCATGTGCCGGCCGAGGCTGAGCTGCCCGCCCCGCTGCGTCGGCCCGCGCATCCAATCATCGTGGATGCCCGCCTGCCCCACAACACCGGACTGCCCATGGCCGACGAGCTTGCCCTAACGCTGGGTAGCTGGTCGCAGGCACTGGCCACGCAGGGCGCTGACGCCTTCTCGGCCGGACTGCCCCACCGCGTGCTGGTGGCGGTGGATACGTCGTATTTTCTGGAGATCGCCAAGCTGCGCGCGCTGCGTTTTCTGCTTCCGCAGGTGGCGCAGGCCTATGCCGAGATGCACGACACCGAACCCGTGCTATCGACGTCGGAGGTCACGCTCTACGCCGAAACCTCGCCGCGCTCGCACACCCTTTTCGACCCGCACGCCAACCTGCTGCGCGCCGCCACGCAGGGGGCTTCCGCAGTTATCGGCGGGGTGGAGCAGCTTACCGTGCAGCCCTTCCGCCGCGATGCGCACGACGAAGCCCCCAACGCCGACCGCCTGGCGCGCAACACACAGCTCATCCTGAAGCACGAAGCCCACCTGCACCGCGTGGCCGATCCCGCCGCCGGAGCATACTACCTGGAGCAGGCCACCCACCGCCTGGCCGAGGCCGCATGGAGTCGCTTCCAGCAGATCGAAGACGCAGGCGGGCTGCCGAGTTGGGCCGATGACTTTCTCCAGACGCGCGTTCGCATCACCCGCGAGGAGCGGCGCATGCGCATCGCCACCCGGACCGATGTCCTCGTGGGCACGAACCACTACCCCGATCCCGACACGCCCGTACCCCCCCAGAAAACGCCCTCCGAATCCCCGGCGCAGCAGCACTTCAACCACCAGCCGCCCGCGTGGGTACAGCCGCTTTCGCTTTCGGAGGGATACGATGTGCTGCGGCTGCGCGTGCAACAGCTTGAACCGCGCCCCACCGCTCTGATTGCCCCTGTAGGCACGCCCTCTATGCGGAGCGCCCGTGCCACGTTTGCGCGGAATATCGTAGGCTGCCTGGGTCTCCGCCTCATCGAACCGCTCGGCTACGACAGCATCGACGCTGCCATCGACGCCGTCCACGAGCACACGCCCGATGTGGTCGTCTGGTGCGCCGACGACGACACCCTAACCGCGCTCCTCGACCGGGCGCCCACCAACACGCTCGACGCCATCACCATAGCCGCCGCGCCCCCCAAGGCCGTACCCGATGCCCAGACCGTAGACCTGCTCCTACACCGGGGCGCCCCCACCCTGCAACGCCTGCATCAGCTCGTTGAGCGCCTCGGTGCATAAGAGGTGTGGGCGGGCGTGAAGCCGCCCCGGAACGTCTCCCCCGGAAGGTCATCCTGGACAAGTGATTCCGACAGCGATCGGAAGAGCGCGATCCAGGAGACAGCAGCCGACCCGCACGGTTGACGGCAGGCTTAGGGGGGTTGGTAGTTCCGGTTTGGGGCTTGTAGTTAGCCCGTGGGATGGATTCCGGATCAAGTTCGGAATGACGGATTGGGAGGTTTGTCGTCTCCTCCCCGAAACTCCGCCCAACGCAACCCCGCCGAACTCGCGAGACCTGCCCTCTTGATCGCTGAAGCACCCTCCTCGCCAAAAGCGCTTTTCGTGCATAATACGTAGGAGTTACGCACTTGACCCGAGGGGCGTCATTTCCTGTCTGTGAACGGGGCGGAGCCCCTAAACGACGGCGTCACGAGGCAGAGTATCTGTTTAGCGGCTTATAGCCTGGGACACGTGCAGCGCCGATAGCATTCGTTCCAAAGATCGCCGGGGACGCAAGCGGTCCCCGGCTATGGACCCCTTAGCCCGGGATCAGGAGCGAAGCGGATATCCCGGGCGGTGCT
>NZ_JAWOAR010000199.1:0-3573 GCF_046498435.1 Longimonas sp.
GTTGTTAACTCGCTCAAAGCACGGATTGCCATTTTCCAGGACAATCCTGCTGAAGCGGCCAGCTTCGCTGAAGATGGACTGCAGCCTGGCGACCCGGCATTCCAAAATGAGTACATCGACCGTTCGGGCAACCAGTCGAACATTTGGGATGTGCAGGGCGGCATCGGGCGCGCGCAGGCTGCACCTGCTCCGCGTTTCTTCTACAGCCCCGACTACCTGGACGAAGATTTTGACGCTGCCGAGGCTTCTCGTATTCGCGTTCTCGACCCCGCTGGAAGTGACGCCGACCCGGAGCATGACGCCTATACGGTCGATTCAGGCGTCGTGACCGATGATGGCAACTTCTTCGCCAACCGCGATGCTCTGCACCCGCTTCGGTTCCCGGTCAACCTTTCGGCAGGAGACGAAGCTATTCTGCCCCTACAGGGACGCTATCCGAACCCTGGTGAGAACATCGACTTCATCACCTGGCAAGAGATGCATCTGATTCGGGCTGAAGCTGCCGAGCGCGGTGCAACGTCAGAAGATCCGCTCGCTCTCGTCAATGAAGTGCGTGACTCGCACGGCCTTGATGCGATTGAGGCTGCCGACTACGATGGCATAAACACCATCTTCATGGAGCGCGACAAAGAGATGTTCACAACAGGCATCCGCCTTGTGGATCAGCGCCGGGCCTCTGTAAACGAAATCCCTGGCCTCGACCTTGATCGGCATGGATGGCATCTCGAAGATGCCTCTGAAACGCTCTGGTGGTACCTCCCCATCACGCTCGCCGAGCGCAACAATAACCCGAACCTGCCCACGGAACTGCCCTAACGGACGGTTCTGAGGTTTGCCTAATCCAATTAGGCATTCGGTTGGTCTGCTGAATATGCCATTGTGCAGACTACACAAGCCCATCCTCGTTTGCGCGGGGATGGGCTTGCTGTTTGTGGGCACTGCACGTGTAATACCAACTCCGCATCCTTCGTTGGTGTATGGAGGAATCGAAGGGGGAGCGGGTGAACGAAAAACGGTAGCTGTTAGATCGCAAGTGATGCATTGCAAGCAGTCATCCCGGACAATCCCGATCCCTGTCAGGGGCTGATCCGGAATCTATCTAACACCGATCGCTTCAGGATTAGCAGATACCCAGTACAGTTACTACACTGGGAGTTACGCACTTGACCCGAGGGGCGTCATTTCCTGCCTGTGGACGGGGCGGAGCCCCTAAACGACGGCGTCACGAGGCAGAGCCTCGCGACGAGATGACATTCGTGAGTTGCAACTGCGTACGTCCTGTATGAGTCCTGCCTTCATCTCCAGTCATGCTGAACGCAGTGAAGCATCTCAGGTCACGCAGACAGAGCGTCTGCTTGGGGCATGCGTAATACCAAATCCGGTTGCAGCACTCCGATGAGGAGTTACGCACTTGACCCGAGGGGCGCCATTTCCTGCCTGTGGACGGAGCGGAGCCCCTAAACGACGGCGTCACGAGGCAGAGCCTCGCGACGAGATGACATTCGTGAGTTGCAACTGCGTACGTCCTGAAACAGACGCTTGAGCGCTTTCCTGTGGGCTGTGAGCGTATGATCGATCTCCGTTTCGCCGTGGGCCGTGCTGAAAAAGAAGGATTCGAAGGGAGATGGTGGCAGTGAGAAGTACGCACGACGGCATTGATGTGCAAAGGGAGACGAGGGTCGTTCGGGGAACGAAAGACTCAGTCCTCGAACGGATTAACGAGAGTGATCCCGTCGACTGACTCGAAGTCTGACGTATTGCGGGTGACGAGCGGGAGATCATGGTACATGACAAAAAAATTGCGAGCCTACATATTATACCATCTGCGCTGAATCATTATACAGGTGTTTGCAATCGGTGAGCGACGAAACTCGCCTTAATGTCGCCGGGGACGCAGGCGGTCCCCGGCTATGGGCTGCAAATCCTTAGCCCGGGATCAGGAGCGAAGCGCTGGGAGCACCGCGACCGAGTACTCCTGGGGGGCGGATATCCCGGGCGGCCTCCAACCTAACGTGTACATCGAAGTCTCGCACCTGGTATTATGTCGGTTATGCCAGGTTATGTCGGGACACTTCGCTCAACCCTGCTCACTCCACTTCGTAGCCCAGCGTGCGGCCTTTCTCGGTGGCCGGAATGCCGTCTTCGAGCCACGTCGGTGCCTCGGCATCCATCAGGTAGTGGTCAAAGAACTGCTGCATGCGCATCTGCCAGTCCACCTTTAGGTGATACTCGGTCGGCCAGTGGGGTTCGCCGTTGTAGTTGATGAGCCAGGCGGGCTTGCCCAGCCGACGCATCGCCATGAACATTTCTACGCCCTGCTCAAACGGCACCGCGCCGTCTTCGTCGTTGTGCATCATCATGAGGGGCGTGTCGATGCGGTCGGCGTAGAAGAGCGGCGAGTTCTCCCAGTAGCGGGTAGGATGCTCCCACAGCGATCCGCCAATGCGGCTTTGCGTCTGCTCGTACTGAAACATGCGACTGCGCCCGGTGCGCCGCCGGATGCCGCCGTACGCACTGGTCATGTTGGCGACAGGCGCTCCGGCTTCGGCGGCTGCAAACAGGTCGGTGCGCGTAATCATGTACGCAATCTGGTAACCGCCCCAACTATGGCCCTGCACGCCAATGCGCTCGCGGTCGATAAATGGCGCGTCGGCCAGTTCTGTAACGCCTGGCATGATGCTGTTGTAGGCGCTTTCGCCCGGGTATCCCTCTTCGTACACAATATCGGGCACGAACACGACGTAGCCCCGGCTGGCGTAAAACGTGGGATTGATGATGGAGCGGTGCGGCGCAGGGGCCCAGTGGTTGTGCAGGTTGTCGCTGTTGCGCTCATAGAAGTAGACCATGAGCGGATACGTCTCGTTTGCGTCGAAATCGTCGGGCTTGTAGATGATGCCGTCGAGCGTTTCGCCATGGAGCGCCGTCCACGACGTGAGTTCGGCGGTGCTCCATCGGTAGTCGGACTGCTGCGGGTTGGCGCTGCTAACCTGCACGGGATCGTCGAAGTTGGGCGGGGCCGTCCATAGATCGGGAAACTCGCTCACATCTTCGCGCTGGTAGAGCAGGCGGTCGCTGTCGGCGGCCTGCGTGAGGCCCGAGAAGCGGCGGTCCATCATGATACGCTCGGTGGGGGCATCGCCATCTACGGTGCCTTCGTAGTAGCCCGAGGCTTTGGAGTCGGTGTGGAAGGCATGCAGCATCAGCGGTTCGTCGGGGTCGAGGGCATCGGCCTCGTCGTCGAGCTGCCGGATGCGAAACTGAAGTGCCTCGTTGCGCCCGAGACCGCCCGTGAGGTTGGTCGGGGTGTCAGGAGAAGATGGATCAACCGCCCAAACGTCGAAGCGGTCATAGATGAGAAAAGCCTCGTCATCGGTGAGCCAGCCTGCGGATCCATACGGAAACGGGGAGGCGGGGAGGTCGTGGTCTTCGTTGTAGAGCGGCGCGTCAATGGCCTGCCCCAGATCGACCGGCGTGCTGCCTGCCTCGACGGACTGCGCCCACCACGTTTCGGCAGTGCCGTCCCACCACGTCAGGTATTCGGCTTCGGGCGAGAGCTCGGCTTCGGCCTGGATA
>NZ_JAWOAR010000202.1:0-11114 GCF_046498435.1 Longimonas sp.
CGAGGCCCTGCAATCGGAGATTGAGCAGATGGACTCGGATGCCGAGCAGGCCCAGTCGGTAATCAACAAGCACAAGGAGGAGGCGCAGACTGTGGCCAAACGCACGGCGGCGGTGGATACGTGGACGAAGCGGCTGGAGCAGAGCAAGCAACTTCAAGAACTACGTGGACAGCTCCAGGAAGCCGAGTCGGAGCTTGCGGAGGCCCAGGAACGCGTCAAGGAACGCAAGTCGACCCGCGACACGAAGAAGCAGCGGGTGCGCGAGCTTGAGCAGTTGCGCGATGAAGGCTACGCCAGCGTGCTGGCCATGCAGTTGGAAGACGGCGATGCGTGTCCGGTATGCGGCGCCACCACGCATCCTAATCCCGCCAACGCAGCACACGACGTGCCCGATGCCGAGGCGCTTGAATCGGCCCGGGCGGCGCTCGACGATGCGGAATCGAAGGTACAAGCCGCACAGCAGCAGAAGGCAGAGGCCCAGCGCACTGTAGACCAGCACACGAGTAAAATGGAGGCGCTTCAGGATACGGATGCGGCCCTCACTGAGCACACGACTGCCGAGGTTGAGGCAACGCTCCACGACGAAAAGGAAGCCCTCGCATCCGCCCAGACGGCCCAGTTGAAAGTGAAGACCGCAACCGCCGATCTGGAGGCCATCAACGAGGATCTGGCGTCGAAGCGGGAGGCGCTGGATGCGAAAAAAGACGCGGTGCGCGAGGCAAAAAGCAATCATGAACAGGCAGCGGCCCACGTCGAACGGCTGACCGACAGCGTGCCGGAGGGCATTGACTCGGTTGAAGCATTGGAGGCCAAGCAGGCCGCGCTGGAGGACGAGCTTGCCACCTTAACTACGGCGCTGGAGGAAGCCAAGCTGGCGAAAGAGAAGGCGGGCAACGCCCATGCCGCGGCGCAGAAAGATCTTGAAAACAAGCGCGAACAGTCTGAAGCTGCCCAGCAGAAGTATGCCGAGGCCCAGGAGCAATTTCGGGCGGCGTTGCGTGAGCACGGGTTCGAGGACCGTTCGGCGTACGAATCCGCACGCATGGAGGCGGATGCACTGGCGAAGCTACGCGAACGGATTCAGGAGGTCAACCAGCAGTGGTCGAATGCACAGTCGAAGCTGAAGGAAGCGAAAGCCCGCGCTGAGGGCATTACCGAGCCCGATGTGGAGGGCGCCGAAGCAGCCGTAGAGGCGCTGAACGAGCGCATCAGTACGCTGGATCAGGAGATTGGGGCACTGGAGAATGCGAAGGAGGCGCTGGAGAATGCGCTGATGCAGTTGGAAAAGATTCAGGACGAGGCGCAGGCGGTGGAAGAAAAGGCCGAGCACATCGGGCACCTCAGCCAGGTGGCACGCGGCAAGCAGGGCAACGAGCGCAACATCAGTCTGCAGCGCTACGTGCTGGCGGCACGCCTGAAAGATGTGTTGCAGGTTGCGAATGAGCACTTGCAGCGGATGTCGCAGGGGCAGTACCATCTGCGCCGCGCCACCACGCTCGACGATGCGCGCAGCAGCGGCGGACTCGACTTGCGGGTGTACGATGCCCACACCAACGAGGAGCGTCCTGTGAGTACGCTCTCGGGCGGCGAGGGCTTCAACGCATCGCTGGCGCTGGCGCTGGGCTTGAGCGATGTGGTGCAGCGCCGCACCGGTGGGCGCCGCCTGAATACGCTCTTCATTGACGAAGGCTTTGGCACGCTCGATCAAGAGACCCTCCAGCGCGCGCTGGATGTGCTCTACGATGTGCAGGACCAGCAGCAAGGGCGCTTGCTCGGTATCATCTCGCACGTCACCGAACTGAAGCGCAGTCTGCCTGCCCGCCTTACGGTGCAGGCCGCCCAAGACGGCAGCACGCTGCGTGTAACAACGTGATGCGGAGCGGTGAAGTGTTTTGCTGCGTATTCAGCCGCGCGTCATGGGAGACGCAGCGGAGCGTGATTCTTTTGCCGCTACTGCATTGCCCCTCTCAAAGACACAGACCACGTAGTAGCCCAACATCACAAGGCTACGCAAGTGCGCTTTCGTTGCCGGAGTCGCGGACGAAGAGGCTGCTGGTGCGGGTTTCGGACACAAGCGCACGCATGCGCTCGAACCGGGGCGGGTCCATCAGTCCGAAGACGTTCACGTCGCCGCGTGGTGCGTTGGGGAGGTAGGCTTGGAAGTCGCCCACGTGCACCACGATCTCGGCATTAGGCATGCGCGCCAGGTCCGTAATCATGTGTAGGAAGGTGTGGGCGGCCTGCGCATCTTCTTCGGTATCGACCACGGTAAGCAGCCGCATTTTGGCATCCCAATTGCGTTTGAGTTTGTACGCCATGAGGAGGAGCAGGTCGAGATTGCCAATATCCATCGACACGCGCCAGTGCGGACTGCGGTCGTTGATCCACACGTTAATGGTTTCGCGCTGCCCCAGTCCCACGCGGTCGTGAGGTGCGTAGAGGAGCGACCCCATCTGCTGGTCGCTTGCGGTAGCCACGAGCTGCTGAAAGTCGGCCTCGCGCTCGTTGGTTGGAGGAAGCGCCAGAAAGAGGACATTCGGCTTAAAGAACGCGCTCTGCATCGTCTGGATGCTGGCGGTGAGGCTGTTGGCAAAGTCGTGCGCAGTCACCACAGCCGAAGATGCAAACACGCCCTGCTTCCGGAAGGCCGCCGTAAGGTCGCGTACCTGGTCGGGCAGATCCGATGACGAGGATTCGCTCTGCAGGCCGAGCACGTTTACCGCGCCCTTGGGAGCCGCCAGGTCTTGCAGGAAGAGAAAGGACCCGCGCAGCGTATCGGCATCGGTGATGGGGACGAGGATGTTAGGCTTCCAGGCGCGCTCCTGGCGGGCGTCGAGGTCTTTCACATGCTTGGCCGCCCACTCCGCCAGCGACACGAAGAGTCCACTGCGTACGTCGGCCATGGAGTGGTCGAGGGTGCGGCGCACCAGAATCCCGTAGAACACAAGCACGATTGCCAGCGCAGCCAGTCCAAACGTGGGGTTCACGATAAACATGGCCAGCAAACAGCCTGCTGCTCCTGCAAACGACACCACGCGGGGCACGCACAAGAGCGGACGAAAGCTGACGAGGCCCAGCGTCTGCTCTACAAACACCACGACGTTGATCATGGTGTAGGTAATCAGGAAGAACATGGTGATGAGCGGCGCGATGGCGTTCAGGTCGCGCATCATGAGTGCGGTGAGCACGATGCCGCCCGTAATGAGCATGGCGTTACGCGGCTCGCCCGAGTCGGTGCGCCGGGCCATCCAGTCGCTTTGGGGCAGGATGTCGTGGTTGCCCAGCGCCTGCAAGATTCGCGGAGCTCCTACGGCTGAGGCGAGCGCCGAGGAGAACGTAGCCCCCAGGAGCCCGGCCACCACGGGCGGCCCCCAGAACGCCTTGTCGATCATGACGGTGTAGTTGGTGAGCAGCTCCTCGGTCGTGGCCGAGCGCAGCAGCCAGATCGCTAAGAGCAGATAGATCACCGCGCTGAGTCCAATGGCGGACATAGTGCCCAGCGGAATGCTGGTGCGTGGGTCTTCGAGTTCGCCCGACATGTTGGCCCCCGCCATGATGCCCGTGGCGGCCGGAAAGAACACCGCAAACACGACCCAGAGCGACACCCCGGGGAAGCCGTCTTCGGGCGCACCCGGAAACTCGCCCCAGAGCGGCACTTCGGTAAGCGGAATGGTCATCGACCCGGTGGCGGCCGCCATAGCCACCGATACGAGCGAGGCCACAATGATCGCCAAAATCGCGTACTGCACCCGAAAAGCCAGGCTGGCACTGATGTAGGCAATGCCAAAGATCAGCGCAAATGCCGCCAGGTCTACAAGCAGCGCCGCGTGATCTGGAAAGACCCAGAGCCACCCCTCGCGAAAGCCGAAGATGTACATCGTAACGGCAAGGGCCTGCGCCAGGTACAGCGGGATGCCCACGCTGCCGCCGACCTCCAGGCCCAACGACTGCGAGATGATCGAGTACGCGCCCCCGGCTCCAATACGGATGTTGGTCGTAATCGACGACATCGACAGCCCGGTGGCAGTTACGATGCCAAACGCCAGCAGAATGATGAGGAGTCCGCCCAGCAGCCCGGCGTTGCCCACCACCCAGCCAGTCCGCAGGTACATGATTACGCCCAAGATGGTGAGCAGCGTGGGCGTGAACACCCCGCCAAAGGTGCCATACTTGGCCGAGTCGGGCAGAATGGAGGACTCGGCCGAGGGCTCTACGTCGGTATCTACCACACCTGCATCTGCAGGGGGCGCACCGTCGGGGGAGGAATTGGATGTGGCAGCGTCAGGAGGCGCAGCGTTGGAGTCAGCCATGCGAGCCAGGAGCGGCGTGTGAAGAACGAAGAGCCTGAACGTAATGCGACGCACGGGCTATGCGGGCATCAGTTTCACGCCTGTCGAGACGCGGAGTGCCCCTGCTTTTGCGTGCGTGCTCGTCGTCCTACTTTTCGCTACCGACTATGTCTGCTGAAGCGGATTACTTGTCAGGGAGTGTGGCTTCGCGGGCGGGCACATACGAGCGGCCTACGAATCCACCAAAGAACCATTCACGCATGGTAAGCTGCCGTTCGGCACCATCTTCGCGAGCGGTTTCGAGGCGGCGTGCGGTGGTTTGGAAGTAGTTGACGACCGTAACGAGAATGGCCCCGCCCACGGTGTTGCCAAGTACAACAGGCAGAATGAAGCCTGAGAGTCCTTCCCAGAACACGGCGTATCCACTAAAGACCAGATACATCAGTTCGGTGAAAGACACCACGACGTGGAACAGGTTGCCAAGCGGGATGCACAGAAATGCCATGTACGTGAGAGCGAAGCGGGCGATGACGTCGCGCGCAGTGAAGTTGAGCCAGACCACACCAGCTACAATAAACCCAGCGGTCAGCGCCTTAAAGAAGAGATCTGCAAACGGCGTTTCCATCCCTTTCTGACTAATCTTGAGCGCTGCGTCGGCGGCTTCAGGCGAGAGCACCCCTGTGGTGGCCAGCAGCAGAGCGCCCATGGCGCCTCCTGCAAAGTTACCTGTAAGCACCGTGCCCCATACGCGCAGAAGCGCCGGTATGCTGGCCAGGCGCTCCAGCACGAGAGCCACGGGCGGAAGCGTATCTTCGGTATAGAGGTTGTATCCACCCAGAATGATGTACACGAACCCAACCGGATACAGCAACGCACTGATCAGCGGGTTGCCTCCCGACTCCGCCGTGAGCGAGGCATACAGCAGAAACGTGATCGTGATGGCAAAGCCCGCCGCTAATCCGCTAAAGAGCAACTCCCGCCCTGGCGTGCCGATCTCTTCATCGGCAGCTACAATGATGCGCTGAAAGATCTCGTCCGTGCCAAACCGATCACGCACAGCAGCGCCCACGGCCGGTGCACCATGGGCCGAACGTTCTGCTTCTGCTGTCTCCTTCACAACAACGCTAGGCTCGGAGTCGGGACAGTCGGGGTCGAAGGGGGGCGTCTCTGCCTCAACCTTCGGGGGAACGGTCGTGGAGGCATGAGATTCTTGATTCGAATTCGTCTTCATGCAGATCGTTGGCGCTGTTGCCAGGCTATTGCCAGAGGAAATACATTCGTTCGCACCTTTGCCCCGGATTGGCGTTCCCACCTGAACATGGCTCCGTCGTTAATTGCGAGCGGAATGCAGGGGTCGTAGCGATACGGTAACACCTCGCAGCGTCTGTAAAAAGAGCAGCGCGTGCCTGCGTGCCCTGCACAAAATCGCTGCCCGACGCGTAACGCACATCGCACCGCCCACTGTTCCTGTACAACGCACCGGCTATGCTTGCTGCCGACCGCCTTACGCCCAACCAACAACGTATTGTTCAGCACAACGAGGGCCCCGCACTGGTGTTTGCTGTGGCGGGCGCTGGAAAAACCACCGCTATGGTGCATCGCATCCGTCATCTTGTAGAAGAGCGCGGAGTGCGGCCCGACCGTATCCTTGCGAGTTCGTTCAGCAAGGCAACGGTCTCTGATCTGGCTGATGGACTCCGCGCGCTCGGGGTCCGCGGGGTTGACTGCTGCACGCTGCATGCGCTGGGCCGCCGGTGCATCCAGCAGGCCGAGGCGCACAAGCACCTGCCGTCGCGTCTGGATCAGCAGTCGGTGAATCCGTCGCGCGCGGCCCGCTACCTGGCCGAGCGCGCCCTACAGCGGCTGGCCCAAGAGCGCGAGGTCGATAGAGCCGACCTTGGCATCCTGCCCACCGACCTGGCCGACCAGATTGGCGCGTGGAAGCGGCAACTCTGCTATGCCGATCTCAGTGCTGCGCATCTCCCCGAACGGGCACAGGAGCACGCATCTCAGGCCGAGCACGAGAACGACGACTATCTCACTCTCTACCGCTATGCCGAGGAGGAGCGCGACAACGAGGGCTGGGTTACGTTCGACGACATGCTTCGCGAAGGCTGGGAAGCCCTCATGCGCTTTTCCGCCGTGCGCAAAGCCGCCCAGTCCGCCTACGATTACGTGCTCGTGGACGAGTTTCAAGATGTGAGCCGCGTGCAGTACCGCATGCTCGACGTGCTCACCGCTCCGCATCGCAACTACATGGCGATTGGCGACGACGACCAGTGCATCTACACCTGGCGCGGGGCCAATCCCTCGTACATTCTCGGCTTTGCCGACGCCTACGACGCCGCCGAGTACGTGCTGCACGATAACTTTCGCTCTCCTGTACAGCAAACGGCCCTCGCAAATCGCGTCATTGTACACAACCGGGAGCGCCATGCCAAACGCATCCAGTGTACAAAGGGATACGGAGGCACCACGCAGTGCATTGAGGCGGAGGATGCATCGGACGAGGCCGCCCGCATAGCCACCGCCATTCAGTCGCATCTGCGTGCAGGGGGTGCCCCCACCGACATTGTGATTCTGGTGCGCCAGTACGCGCAGACGCCGTTTATTGAGCAGGCGCTGCTGCAGGCCGATGTGCCGTATCGCATTGTGGGCAACACGCCGTTTTATGAGCGTCCCGAAGTGCAACCGCTCTTGCAGTACCTGTACTGGGCCACGCTCGAAGCCACTGTGCAAGACCAGGGCTGGTTTGCAGACCGCCGCAAGATCATTCCGTATCTGGAGCGCTTTCAGACGATGCTCCGCACGCCCAACCGGTACGTCAGCTACGCTGTGCAGCAAAATGTGAGGCGCGCCGCCCGGCAGCAACAGACCTCCGTGCTCGATGCCCTGGCCGCTCACACCGACCAGATGCACGAGCGCACCGTAGAGCAGGTCGAAGATTTTTTGGATACGGCTGCCGCCCTGGCCGACCGCGTCAACGATCCAGCCGCCGACACGCTTGCCTGGCTCATCGACGCCATCGACTACGAGGCGCACCTGCGCCAGCAGAGCGCGTTTCAGGATGTCGGCGAAAACCGTGTAGCCACCGCGCGCTCGCTGGTGGATTTTGCCGAGGGCTGTGTGTCGGCGCAAGACTTGCTGGAGACGATCTATCAGATCGACCAGGCGCAGACGAACAGCGACTCTGATGCCGTGCTCACGCTGCGCTCCATCCACCGTGCCAAGGGCGGCGAGTGGCCCGTTGTGTTTGTGCCCGGCTGCAACGAAGACACCTTTCCCGCTGCAGGCAGTGCCTCCCACTCCGCTATGATGGAAGAAGAGCGGCGGCTCTTCTACGTGGCTGTGACGCGGGCCCAAGAGACGCTCTATCTGTCGCATGTCGAATCGGAGCCTCGCTCGCCGTTTGTAGGCGAGGCACAGCTTCGCGCCACGCTATCGCAGTGCGAGACGCTGCAATCCGTGGCCGATACCGCTCCCGAGGCGCTTACCCCTGCCGATGCGGTGCGCTTCTGCACAGCCGTGGGCAAGCTGGAACTGGAGCGCTACCTGCGCACGTGGTGGTCTGCCGAGCCCGCCCACCGCACAACCCTGCTAAAACAAGCCAAGCACGCCGAATCGACCCTATCGGAGCGGCTCCAGGCGGGCGATGTGTCAGGGCTACTCATCCCCGTCGCCGTGCGCAATGACCTTGTATCTGCCACAAAGCCGTTCGCTTTTGCTGTATCGTCGCACACCGAGCGCATCGAAGTGTATCAGCGCGACCGCCGCATCGGATTTGTGGACGCAGAGCGCAGTGAGACAGCACTTCCACTCGATCTGCTTCCGTGGGATACCCTGACCGCGCACCTGGCCCGCCGCACGCAGTCCGGCAACACGCTCTACCTGCGCCCCGGCACGACCCCCGCAGACGACGCGGACAGCGTGCCCGACGGGCAAGATCTCACGAAAGTGCTTTCCAAGGCGTATCAGCGCGGACGTGCCGCCCTCAACGAGGCCATCGCATCGCAGGAATGATACTAACTCCGCATGCGTCGTTGGAGGAGTGGAGGGGCACATCGTCTATCCATTCGTCCTTCCACGCCCAAACGAGGCCGAACTTGGTATGACTCCTTGAAGGAGACAACAGAGGGTCCAATCCCAAATCCAAAATCCAAAACCCCCAATCCAAAATCCAAAATCGCTGGCAATCAAAAGGCCACGCCCAAGACCAGGGCAAACGCATTATTACGCACCTTGCGAGGCGCATCGGCTGGAAACGAGTCCGTCAAGTCCACGTCGTAGCGTCCTTCTATGAACACCTGTGCAGGTAGCATCTGTGTAGAGACGCCCACACCCAGCGTGCCGCCCGCCGCTGTGGAATCGTAGAAGTCGGCAATTTCACTTTCGATGTCGCCCCCCGAAAACGCAAAGACGCCGGCCTCCCGTCCTACCAGAATATCTACACGCGGCCCGGCCAGTGCGTATAGCGAGGCCGCCCCAACGCCATACTCCAGCTTTGCCAGAAGCGGGATCGTCAGATAATCAAACCGTGTCGTCGCTTCCAGCGGCGTTTCATTGCCGTCTACATCGACTTCGGCAGTGGACTCGACGAAGCCTCGCTGGGTGTATCCAACCTCGCTACGAACAGAGAGGAACGGGAGCAACTCTTTCTCAGCAAACGCCGACCCTCGCCAGCCCGAGCGCCGCTCAAGATCGAACTGGTCCATGTTATCGCTTGCGCTGGATGCTGTAATTCCGCCCTTCACGCCGAAGTGGTCAATCCACTGCGCATGGCTTGACAAGGGAAGAAGCAGCATCACAAAAATGCACAGAACGGGGGCGATTCGTTGGAGACACATGACTTGAAGGAGGCGATGGAATGAAGCGAAGCAGAGCAGTTGCAGACAGCCAAGTATCCACCAATGTCAGTGCCGCTCCTTCCAATCGCAAATCCAAAATCCAAAATCCAAAATCCAAAATCGCCTACGGATGCAGCCGCCCAATCGTGCGGGGGAACGGAATGGCTTCGCGCACATGTTCGCGACCGCAGATCCACGACACCACGCGCTCCAGCCCGAGCCCGAACCCGCTGTGCGGCACCGCGCCGAACTTGCGGAGGTCCAGGTACCAGTCGAACGCCTCCTCGGGCAGGCCGTGCGCCTCAATCTGCTCCTGCAAGAAGTCCAGATCCGTAGCGCGCTCGCCCCCGCCCACAATTTCGCCGTAGCCCTCAGGCGCCAGCACGTCCATACCCAGCGCCAGGCGGTCGTCGTGCGGATCGCGCTTCATGTAGAAGGCCTTGATCTTCGCCGGAAAGCGGTGCACAATAATCGGACGATCAAAGTGCCAGGTGAGCACCGTCTCGTCGCTTCCGCCAAAGTCGGAGCCCCACTCAAAGGTCTGCGCCGACTCCTTCCAGTCCGGCAGATTGCGCAGCGCCTCCTCAATCTCGTTGATGCGCTTGTTGATCTCAATCTCGCGCGCATCGATCTGTCGTTTGATATGCTTCTTCGCCTGCCCGCGCCGCTTCTGATTCTCCGCGCGCTCGGTCTCCAGCTCCGCTTGCTCCTCGTGCAGCGCCTCAATGCGCTGATCGATTAGCTGCGCCGTCGATTCGCTCCGCAAGAGCTCCACGGCCTCGTCGTAGCTGATGCGCGGAAACGGCGTATCGACCTGCTGCAAGGCCGTCGTGTCGCGCTCCAGTGTCTCCAGTTCGCGCTCGCAGTGCTCGAGCACATCCTGCACAATGTGCGACACAAAGCGCTCGGCCAGCGTCATGTTCATATCCAGATCGTAGAACGCCATCTCCGGCTCAATCATCCAGAACTCCGTGAGGTGACGGCGCGTCTTCGACTTCTCGGCGCGGAAGGTGGGCCCAAACGTATAGATCTTGCCGAACGCCATCGCCATCGCCTCGCCGTGCAGTTGACCGCTCTGCGTCAGGTAGGCCGACTCGTCGTCGAAGTAATCCAACTCAAACAGCGTCGAAGTGCCCTCTACGGCGTTGCCCGTTAAGACCGGCGCATCCGTCTGCAAGAAGCCGCGATCTTGAAAGAAGTCGTGGATGGCTTTCTGCACACGGTTGCGCACCCGCAGCACCGCCCACTGCGACTCGCTGCGCAGCCACAGATGACGGCGGTTCATCAGGAAGTCGATGCCGTGCTCTTTCGGCGTAATCGGATAGCCGTCCGAATCCCCAATGGTCTCCACCGCATCCACCTGCATCTCGTATCCACCAGGAGCGCGATCATCGGCCGATACGGTGCCGGTGATGGCGAGGGCCGTCTCCTGACTTGCGTTGTCGGCCGCTGCCCAGCTGGCCTCATTCACATCGCCCTCGCTCACCACGCACTGCACGTAGCCCGACCCATCGCGCAAGATCAAGAAATACAGACTCTTGGAGCCGCGCTTATTGTGCAGCCAGCCCTTCAGGGTAACGGACTCGCCGTCGTGGTCGGGCAGCGCGTCGATGCGAACGAAGTCTTCGATAGGAGTTTCCGAGGGAGCGTCGTCGGCCATGAACAGCGAAGGATAACATGAAACGGACACAGGAACGAGGGCATGATACCACATCGCACCCACAGGTTCCAGCGCTGAACCGCGCCCAATGCTGTTTCCGCACAGTCCGAAAAACTTCCTTCCTATCAACAGATCTCTGATTTTGCCGTAACACGGGACCCCCTTGCCCGTACACGGATCGGCAAAATCCGGCGCCACCTGCTGGCGGATCATTTTGATGAGGCAAAACAGGGAAAGGGCACCACCCCTGAAACCGGGCCCATGCCGCTCGAAAAGATGACAGATCAGGACCAGGCCCTGCTGGGAAACCGAACAGCCTGG
>NZ_JAWOAR010000355.1:0-3572 GCF_046498435.1 Longimonas sp.
CCCCGGAAAAAGCCCTGACCGTTTATATGACCCCTTCTTTGATGAGCGCCATCGCTCATCAGCGATATGGTGAACAGTGGGCGGCCGATCTTAAGTCCACCCTGCGGGATCTTAATCTGGGCGACCGCCCCCCCGCGACCGAGTACTCCTGGGGTGCGGATATCCCGGGCGGCCTCCAACCTAACGTGTACATCGAAGTCTCGCACCTGGTATAAGATGCATGTCAGACCCGGACGCCACCAATCCGATACAACCGTCTGGGGATACATTCCGGATCGGCAACGTACGAGACGACATCTCTGCCCTTCATCATAGGTTGACAGCGCTATGGAAACGACAAAGCGGCCTCCGCCCGAGACGCGCCTTGCTGATCTGCCCGACGATCTGCCCGACGATCTGCCCGACGATCTGCCTGAAAAAGAGCGTTACACCTACGCCGACTACCAGCAGTTGCCGGAGGGGGCGCCCTATCAACTCATCGACGGATCGCTTATCATGGCTCCCGTACCTGCCACTCGGCATCAAATCGTACACGCCCGTCTCTTTCTGGCGCTTGCCGAGCTTGTCACTCGTCATGAGCTTGGCCAGGTCATGTCGGCTCCCGTCGACGTCAAGCTCTCGGAGTCGGATGTGCTGCAGCCGGATCTGGTGTTCGTTTCGGAGGCGCGGCTGGATGTGATTGGCGAGCAGGCCATCGACGGCGCGCCCGATCTGGTGATGGAGGTGCTTTCGCCCTCGACCGCGCACCACGACCTGACGACCAAGAAGCGGCTCTACGAGGTGCATGGTGTGCAGGAGTACTGGATTATTGACCCGGATAGCCGCACCGTAGAGGTCCATGCCAACACCGATACAGGCTTTACCCAGCATGCGCGGCAGGTCGATGACGGTACGGCCACATCAGCGCTGCTCGATGCGTTGGCTGTGGAGCTGAATACGCTTTTTGCATCGTAGCACCTTCCTTCGCATCCCCCCAAACGACAGACCCTTAAACGACAGACCCTTAAACGACAGCCCGCTACGCTATGCCCGATTCGCTCCATGTTGCTTTGCTCGATGCCTCGCTCGGCGACACGCATGTGCAGCGCAATTTTACACGAGAGTTGGCGGCCCGACTTTCGATTGTGCGCGTATCGGAGGGCGATATGCCGCAGCCCTGGCCCGATGCCAATGCCCCCCGAACGGCGTGGCCGTACGACGCCCTAATCGTTTCGGGCTCGCAGTCCTCGGTCTACGACGACCGCCCGTGGATCGCTCACGTGGAGCAGTACGTGCGCCGCGCACTCGCTGCCCACGCGCCGGTGCTGGGCGTGTGTTGGGGGCACCAGCTGCTGGCCCAGGCTCTGGGCGGCACTGTGCATAGTCAGAGCCGCTATGAACTGGGGTACGTAACCGTGGAGCAGATCGCCGACGACCCGATCTGGAAGGACGTGCCGCATTCGTTCACCGTGTTCGCTACGCATTCCGACGCGGTTACGCGGCTGCCTGAGAACGCTACCCTGCTGGCTCGCAACAACGCGGGCGTGCAGGCCTTTCGGCACGGCTCGGCGGTGGGGGTGCAGTTTCACCCCGAATACGATCGCCGCTGCGCTCAAGACATGATCGAGCGCAAATCGCTCCCCGACGCGGAGAAGCAGACCGCTCTCCAAACCATCACCGATGCGAATGTGCAGGCGGCCCGCGCGCCGAAACAACTCCTCGGCAACTTCCTGCGCATGGCCCAGGCGAAGCGCCCTGCCTCTCGCAATGCGTAGACGCCCCAAGACGCTTGCGCCACAGTGTCGTGTGTGCTACTGTGTAAGTACGTCTTACCGCGCTTTGTGATCGACCCTCCCGCCTATGCCCGCCGCCCCGTTTCGCGTCGTCTCGATTCCGCTCAACCGCGAAGCCATTGTCACCTTTCTTACCCCGCCCGACCCAACGCCCCACGGGGCTTCCGTGCGCATTGTGGCATCGCGACCGACCGCAGAGGCCGAGACCGCATGGGCCAATCGGCTGCGCGACGCCCCCAGCATACACAGCCTCATCAGCCGCGACGACCCGGCAGGCTACGTGCGCCCCACCACGACCGACCGCCTTGTGCCTACCGAGTTTCTGGAGGACGACCCCGCCTACCTGACGCGTAACATGGGCGGGTGGAGTCCGGTCTGGTTTGGGGTGATGCAAAGCCCGGTGGCTTCGACCGCAGAGGATCCGCTGCTCCGGCATGCGGATGTGCTGACCACGTATGGGTCTCAAATCCAGTACTTTGGGGCCGATCCTACACAGGTACGCACCCGCCTGCCGCGCGAACTGGGCACCGATGCGGTGGAGGACGTTGCCGCAGGCATTGTGCGCCTGCATGACTGGCGCGCCCGGCACGACGCTACCGGCTCTGTGGCCAGCATGACCGCCTATGCCGAGGCGCTCTACGCGGAAATCGCCACCTCGGGGCCGCTCACCACGTCCAGCGGCGATGGGCCTCCCGTGCCCCGCGCCGTACTCACCGACGAACTGCTGGGGCAGATGGCACGCATTGAAACCCGCCGCCGTGCTTCCGTTGCCAATGGGGCTGCCGAGGAAGCCGACGCGCTTGCGGACTGGCAGCAGCGCATCAAGGCTGACACGGGGCTGGTGCTCATCCTGAAGGGCGAATACATCATGGGACGGCATCGGTGCAGCACGGTACTAATTGCTCCCGAACTGGATCTGGTGGCCAAGCAGCCGGGGCCCGAGCCGTTCCACGAAATTGAACTGGGCGCTGCCACCCACAACGGACGCGCCGAAAACCGTCCGGTGCTTACGCGCAGTGGGGCGCTGGTAACTGCTGCCGGGCGGCTGCGTCTGATTCTGGAAGAGGGTCTTGTGGAGCCGCTCAATCAGCTCTTTGGACACGACGTGCAGCTTGTGTCGAGCCTCGGCTTCATCCAGGAGCCGTATGTAGATGGACCCACGCTCAAGGAGTACGTGCTGGCCGACCCGGAACGCCTGACGCCTGCCATCTACGAACTGGTGCTCTTTCACCAATTGGTGTGCGAGCAGGTCGGGGTCGAGAATGGCGACTGGCACGCCGACAACTTTATGGTGGATCCCGATCGTGCGCATCCGCTCAAGAGCGACACTCCCGGACTCATTCACATCGACTGGGGGGCGGCGCGTCCGTTGCACGACGAGGAGCGCACCGATGCGCAGATCGATGCGCGCATGAATCAGGTCAAAAACATTGCGTACTCGTACGAAAACGAGGCGGTGGCCACCCAAAGCCGCACGCTGCACGACGAACTGGTCTCCGACCCGGCACGCATGGAGCGTCTACGCCGCGCTGCTCGCGACTTTGCATCGGCGTTCGATGCCTCCTTTGCATAACACAGATAACACAGTATGCTTTCGTATCCCCCTGTAAACAAACGACGCTGGCATGAGCGATTGGTGGAAGCTGCGCGGATAGATGTGATAGATCGCAGCGTCTTTCCACCAATCGCTCATGCCAGCGTCGTTTGTTTACAGGGGGATACGAAAGCATACTGTGTTATCTGTGTTATGCAAAGGAGGCATCGAACGCCGATGCAAAGTCGCGAGCAGCGCGGCGTAGA